>NZ_CP009149.1:1500000-1607556 GCF_000739065.1 Methanocaldococcus bathoardescens
CCCTCCTTCTAAATAACTTCCATCAATGACAATAAAATCCATACTAATCCCCATTATTTTATTTTCTTTAATTTTGCAATAAAAAATGGTTCATTTGGTGGAAAAATTCTTAAAGTCCCTTCTATATATCCTTCTCTTATATTAATTCCTTTAAATTCATCTGCTTTTATATTTATCAACTCAACATCGTCTCTTTTTTGTAGTATATATTTTATTACTTCCTCATTTTCTTCAATTTCCATTGAGCAAGTTGAATAAACCAATTCCCCATCTTTTTTTAATAAATCTATACCTATATCTATTAGCTCTTTCTGCCTTAAAGAGCAGTATTTTATATCTTCTTCTGAGACATTTCTATTTTTATCTTTAATAATGTTTCCTGAGCAAGGGGCATCTAACAAAATCTTATCAAAAAATATCTCATTTTTTAATAAGTAATCTTTGTATTTTCTCATATCTGCATTTATTATGATTGTGTTTAAAACCCCCATCCTATTTATATTTGATTTCAACGCCTTTACTCTACTTCTACTAATTTCAACTGCAACTATTGTTCCTTTATTTTTCATTAATTGGGCTAAATGAGTTGTTTTCCCCCCTGGAGCGGCACACATATCTAATATAAAACTATTTTCTTCTGGATTTAAAACAACTGGTGGAATCATTGAAGATATTGATTGTGGCATATAATAGCCAAACAAATACTCTGGAGTTGAGCCAATTGAGAACGGGGCTTCCTTTACTTCAAAAGCATAATCTAAGAAAGTTTTTTCTAAAACAACGCCTTTATTCTCTAATCTCTCTTTTAATATTTCTGGATTAATCTTTAAAGTATTAACTCTTATAAATTGCATTTTCTCCCCTTTATAGACAATCATCAAACTTTATTATTCAATAAGGTATTGATAAAGCCAAGAGGCTTTATATTACTTCTTTTTTGGTGAGATTTATTTTAATGATTGTCTATATCTTTCAATAATTTTTAAATAACTAACTACCAATATTGGGACTAACGTTAATATAACTCCATATCCTGCAATTTCATGATATAGCCAAGGATTTTCTGGATGCATATTTACTAAATAGCAAACCAACACTATCCTAAAAATATTTACAAAAAATGCCAATAATACAAAAAAGAGCCCAATTAAAAACTCTTTACTACTTTTAGAATAAACAATAATTAGAGCTAAAAATCCAGCAATTAAAAAACTTCCTGTGCATTCTTCAACTACTTCAACAGTGTTGTTTGGTAAATATATAAAATTATTCACCAATCTTGCATTTGGAATTATTATTTTTGTAAATACGTAGCTTAGATAGGCGACTATTCCTATTAAATATTTTTCAAAATAGCCTAAAATAAAAAATGTTACTAAAAATGCGATATAAAACTTTATCAAAAACAGAATTTTTTCTTTTTTGGATTTACCATTTGTGGATATATCCTCCACCATAAAATTCCTCTCCATCAATAAACTGCCCCTCTTCTATAATTTTACCAATTTTATAAATCTTTGAATAGCCTTTTAGTGAATCTTTCACTTTATTAAACTTGGATGTTGTAAATAAAAGCTCAAACTCCTCTCCACTATTTAAAACTACTTTTATTGGGTTTAGGTTGAATTCTTCACAAAATTCAATAACATCGTCTGGAATAAGCTTAAAAATTTTATCACTGTATATCTCAAAATTTTTGAAATATGTTATTTCCTTTCCTAAACCATCTGAGATGTCACAACAACCATTTATGAGTTTATTCATTAATAATCCTTCCTTAACCCTTGCAATAGGTTTTCTTAATTTTTCAATAATCTTTGGATATTTTTGGCAAAGTTTTTCAAACTCACTATGGCTAATTTTGTTCTCCTTAAGCATATAATATAGAGCTAAAGCACAATAAACTCTACCTAAATCATTAGTTACACAGATATCATCTCCAACTTCTCCCTTCCTATAAATTGGGTTGTCAGTTATTCCAAAGGCAGTTCCTGATAATACGAGCTCATCCCCTTTATTTGTATCTCCACCAACTACTGGGCAGTTATAAAGCTTAGAAAAATCATCTAATCCAGAATAAAGCTCTTTAATAAACTTCTCATTTGCTTCTTCTTTAGATAAGGATATTGATACTAAAAATGCCAATGGCTTAGCTCCCATGGATGCAATATCTGAAACATTTGCAGTTAAAATCCTTCCTCCGATTTCATAAGGGGTTAAAATAGAAGGAATATGGGCTTTTTTAACCATCATATCTGTTGTAGCAACTAAATAAAAATTTTCATCAATTTTTATAACTGCACAGTCATCATCAATGCCTTTTACTATATTTTCATTAGAAAATTTTAGAGTTTTTTTAATTAATTCAATTACTTTTACCTCATCCATTTTTTAGCCTCTTTATGTTTTGAATTCGGCAGAGTATTTAACATCTATTAACCTATCTGTGTTTGCATCTAATAGCCCCACTATTAACCTTGTCTGTTTGTTATAAGGAACGTTAATCTTTAGCTTTACAACTTTCTCTTCTCCTGGTTTTATTGTTAATATAGAAGATTCTGTTGGATTGTAAACGTATCCATTACCAGCATCAAATGCACAATAGACTTTAACTTTTCCTTCTAAATTTCCTGCATTTTTTATATTAACTGTTATCTCAGCATAGCCATTATATAAATAACCTTTCCAGTCCCATAAATAAATAGGTTTTTCAGTTATTGGGTATACTTCAGCTTTTTCATTTTTTAATTCATCTGGAAGCGCTCCAATTTTCCATCCGTTATCTGTTGTTTCCAAATAGAAATATTTTTTTCCATTGTATTCAAAGTAATATCCATAACCATCTTTTAAATTTACTCCAACCCCCATATGTCTTGGGAATCTGATTAATGCAACATCATAACCCATCTGTTTTAATAAAGCGGCTGTTAATATTGATGTATCTTCACAATCTCCTCCATAATCAACCAAAGTCTCTATTGGGTATCTTGGATACTCATCATAGCCAGTAGAAACCTTGTCATAAGTGTAAGGAAGCTGTTGAACAAAGGAAATAACTAAATTTATCCTATCACGCTCATCATAATTATTTTCTTTGCAAATTTCATCTATTTTTTGGATAACTCTATTTAAATACCAATCATCATAAGGGTCTAAAACGTAATATGAGTAATCCATAATATATTCTCTTTTTTTGGATTTGTAATAATCATAGAGGTATTTTGGGATGTATAAATTTAAATAATGAATTTTTCCTTTGTATTCCCATGTGTATGTCATATAACAAACATCTGTGGAAGTTTGTGGATTTATATTTTCTTTTTCATTTGATAGATGAGATAAAGATATGGGTGTATCAACCCATATAGTTTTTCCATTATCATAGGTAAAATCTATGGATATCCTTCCAATGTTTGATGAGCTCTTTTTGATTTCATTTTTTTCTATTGTTAGTAAAATTCCATCACCATAAGATAGATTTTTAAATTTATCTAAATCTATAGATATTTCCTTATAATATAATTGGTTGTCCTTGTCATCATAAATACCTACTTTTAAAATTCCCTCTTTTTTAATAAAACTTGAATCTTCACCAACAAAATAGATTTTTAGAATGTATTCATTTTCATTCTCATTTAGGTCTAAAACTATTGAGGATATATCATTTTTCATTTCCATTAAATTATTGAAATCATTTTGATAGTTATTTACAATACAACCAGAAAATATTATTGAAACAATCAAAATTGACAATAAAAGAAACTTTTTCATAATTTTCCCTCTATCAATAATAGTAAATAAAAAAAAGAAAAAATGGCATCAGCCGGCTTGCTACTCATCACAACTCAGACGGGGATAAACGTCATCATCTGCCAGATAAACATTTTAGCTTTACATTTATTTAAATCTTTTTAAGGTATGTTAATACCTAACTTTAATATTTTATTCATAAATAATACAAAAAATCGATTTTTAACATATTTAGAAAACTAAATCCCTATATTGATATTTTTAAAGAGATATTAGCTTATATAAGCTTATATAAAACAACCTAATGATAGTTGATTTGATAAATAACTTCTCTTTTAATGCTTTATTACTTTGGAGGTGAATTTTGTGACTAATAGAATAGAAATTGCTCCTACAACCAGACATGAGGGACACGCTAAATTAATTTTAGAGGTTGATGAGGAAGGGATTGTAAATAAAGCATATTATTTAAACACAACTCCAGTTAGAGGATTCGAAACAATGTTAAAGGGCAAACCAGCAGAGTTTGCTCCAATTGCAGTTATGAGAATCTGTGGAATCTGTCAAACAACTCACGGAATTGCTTCTTGTGAAGCTATAGAAAATGCTATTGACTGTGAAGTCCCAGATGATGGTTTATTATTGAGGGAGTTAGTTGGAATTGGAAACAGATTACATTCCCACCCATTACATCACTTACTAACAATTGATGACTTTTTAAAACCAGATGAGGCAGATTTAAGAGTAGAATTAATAAAATTAATTCAGAGAATGAGAAAAGTTGGGCAATTAGTTGTGGATATTGTAGGAGGAGAAGGAATTCACCCACCAAACATTGTAATTGGTGGAATGAGAACAAACATAACAGAAAGAGCTAAATCAAAGCTATACTATGCTTTAAGACAATATGAAAAAGACGCTTACGAATTATATGAGAAATACACTGAATTAATTGAAAGATACTTAGAAGAAGTAGGAATTCCTGACTTAGGAGCTCATGAATATCCATACATTGCAACTCACACAACTTATGGGGATAGATACGCTATAAACTGGGATGATGTAACTGAAATACCTGCTCAAAGATACTATGAAGATGAAGAGGCAAGACAAACAACAACAGTTCAAATTCCTTTATATGCAGGAGTTCCAGCTGAAGGTGGACCAAGAGCAAGAATGGTTAAATTCGGTAACTTTAGAGCAGGAGGAAGTGCATTAGACATCAATATTGCAAGAGCTCAAGAAAACCTTGGAGCTGTTTATAGAGCTTTAGAGATTTTAGATGAACTCAACTTAAATGGAAAGACAAGAGCTGAAGTTGAATACAAAGATGGATTTGGTATTGGAGTTCACGAAGCTCCAAGAGCTACAAACACCCACATGGCTGAAGTTGGAAAAGATGGAAGAATTAAGAGCTATAGAATTATAGCAGCATCAACATGGAACTTCCCAATTGTTGAAAAGGCAATTGAAGGTTATCCACAGCAGTATGCTGAAGTTATAATGAGAGCTTATGACATATGAGCTTCATGTGCTACCCACATAATAGTTAAAGATGAAGAAACAAAAGAAGTTATTGAAGTAAGAAAGTTATAAGCCTCGAGGGGAACCCGAAAGGGACCCGAGAGGCACCTTCTTTAGAGTTTGAAATTAAACTTCCTCTAAATTATAAACTAAAAAATAAAACGAATGAAACCATGAAAGCTGAGATAGAGAACCAAGATGATGAATTGTTTGATTTAACTCCTTCGTATTTAAAAAAAGAGATTATGGTATTAGCTTGCGGAAATATATTATTTGCTGATGATGGCTTTAGCGTTCATGTTATTGAAAAATTGAATAAAATTTTAACTGATGAAGAAAAAGAAAAAATCGCTTTAGTTGATGCCGGAGCTGGAGCTCCTCAGCAAGTTTTAACATTAATAGATGAAAATTCTAAAACAAAAAAGATAATTGTTGTTGATGTAATTGATTGGGGATTAAAACCTGGGGAGATTAAAATAATTAGAAAAGATGAGCTTCCAAATCCAAAATATCATAAATTAGATTCACATGCTTGGCCTTTAGCTTCTTTATTGAGAGAAGTTGCTGAAAAATACAATATAGAGGTTAAGGTTGTTGGCTGTCAAGCTAAGTATATCTCTGAGCCAGATGTGTATATTGGGCTGAGTGAGGAAGTTGAAAAAGCCGTTGATAAGGCAGTGGATATAATTCTTAGAGAGTTGAGAGGTGATTAAAGTGGTTAAAGTTGCTCACGTCCAATTGTGTAGTTGTTGCGGCTGTTTGGTTTCTTTAGCAGATACTTATGAAAAGCTTTTAGATGTTTTGAATTCAATTGAGTTGGTTTATTGCCAAACTTTAGCAGATGCAAGAGAAATTCCTGAATGTGACATTGCACTTGTTGAAGGTAGCGTATGTTTAGATGACCACCACTCATTGGAAGTTGCTAAGGAAGTTAGAGAAAAAGCAAAGATTGTTGTAGCTTTAGGAGCTTGTGCAGCAACAGGAGGGGTTACAAGATACTGTAGAGGAAACCAATTATCAAAGCCAGTTCATAGCTCATTCTCTCCATTAACTGAGGTTATTAAAGTAGATTTAGCAATTCCTGGTTGCCCACCTTCACCAGAGGCTATTGTTTCAGTAATAACAGCTGCATTAAATGGAGATATGGAATATTTACAACCATTTGCTGAACTTGCAGAGAATGGTAGTGAGGCTTGTGGATGTGATGTTATCAACAAAGTAGTTAATAAATCCCTATGTATGGGTTGTGGAACTTGTGCTTCAGCTTGCCCAACAAGAGCTATAGAGATGTTAGATGGAAGACCAAACATTTTAAAAGAACTCTGTATTAAGTGTGGAGCTTGCTCAGTTCAGTGTCCAAGAATTAGATTCCCAGAGTTAATTGAGAAGATAGAATAAATTTAAATTTAAATAATTTTTTGAGGTGGAATGGGATGAATCCTTTTGGAGCTTATAAGAAAGTAGTTTCAGCAAGAAGTACATTAAAAGAAGTTTTAAAGAAGGCACAGGATGGAGGGATTGTATCTACTGCCTTCATCTATGGATTAGAGAACAATTTATTAGATGGGGTTATAGTTGCAGATAATGCTGGGGAGTTTCAGGCAGTTCCTAAGGTAGCTACAACACCAGAAGAAGTTTTAGAAGCAGCAGGAACAAAATATACTGTCTGCCCTAATATATCAGTATTAAAGAGTGCTGTTAGAGAATATGGATGTGAAAAAATTGGAGTTGTAGGAACACCATGCCAAGTTAGAGCTGTAAGAAAGTTAATGAAATATCCTATTGGTTTTAGACATGTTCCAGACAAGATTGCTTTGATTATTGGAATTTTCTGTATGGAGAACTTCCCATACCAAGGATTAAAGTTAATTGTTGAGGAACACTGTGGAGTTAAGATGGAAGATGTTGTTAAAATGGATATTGGAAAGGGTAAGTTTTGGGTTTATACAAAATGGGGAGAGACAAAAGCAATTAAACTAAAAGAAACTCATCCTTACGAGCAAATTGCATGCCACGTCTGTACAGATTATACAGCAGAATTGGCAGATATTTCAACAGGTTCAGTTGGAAGCCCAGATGGATGGAGTACTGTGTTTATAAGAACTGCTAAAGCAGAGGAGATATTTAACAAAATGGTTGAAGATGGTTATTTGGAAGTTAAACCAATAGAAGAAGTTAAACCAGGTTTAGGGTTGGTTGAGAAATTAGCTAAGACTAAAAAAGAGAAGAACATGAAGGAAATCGGACATAGAAAGGAATTGGGATTGCCAGTTCCATACTAAAAACACTACACTATTTTCTCTTTTCTTTTTTTATTCCAACTGTCTAATTTTCATAGTGTGTTATTATTTTTCACAAAACTATTTTGATTTATAACTTTTAAATATCTAATAAGGATATCCTATTTTTGGTGATAAAAAATGAAAACTGATATTCTAATTATAGGTGGAGGAGGAGCTGCTGCAAGGGCAGCAATAGAATGCAGAGATAAGAATGTTATAATAGCTGTTAAAGGATTATTTGGAAAAAGTGGATGCACAGTTATGGCTGAGGGAGGATATAATGCAGTTTTTAATCCAAAAGATAGCTTTAAAAAGCATTTTTATGATACAGTGAAAGGAGGAGGATTTATAAATAATCCAAAGTTGGTGGAGATTTTAGTAAAAAATTCACCTAAAGAACTTTTAAACTTAGAAAAGTTTGGTGCTTTGTTTGATAGAACTGAAAATGGGTTTATAGCTCAAAGACCATTTGGTGGGCAGAGTTTTAATAGAACTTGCTATTGTGGAGATAGAACAGGACATGAAATAATGAGAGGTTTAATGGAATATATATCAAAATTTGAAAGAATTAAAATCTTAGAAGAAGTTATGGCAATAAAACTAATTGTTAAAGATAACAGATGCTATGGGGCAGTGTTTTTAGATTTAAAAACTGGAGAGGTATTTCTAATATTTGCCAAAGCTACTATATTAGCTACTGGAGGAGCTGGACAGTTATATCCTATAACATCCAACCCAGTACAAAAGACAGGAGATGGATTTGCAATTGCTTATAATGAAGGAGCTGAACTTATAGATATGGAAATGGTTCAATTCCATCCAACAGGAATGGTAGGAACAGGAATTTTAGTTACAGAGGCGGTTAGAGGAGAAGGAGGGATTTTATATAACAAAAATAAAGAAAGATTTATGGCAAAATATGATAAAGAGAGAATGGAATTATCAACAAGAGATGTTGTTGCAAGAGCAATTTATAGAGAGATTCAGGAGGGAAGGGGAGTTAATGGAGGAGTTTATTTGGATGTCTCCCATTTACCTGATGAAGTTATTGAAAAGAAATTAGAGACAATGTTAAAGCAATTTTTAAGAGTTGGAATTAATATTAGAAAAGAGCCGATGATTGTTTCCCCTACTGCACATCACTTTATGGGTGGTTTAAGGATTAATGAAAGATGTGAAACTAATATAATTGGTTTATTTGCCTGTGGAGAAGTTACAGGAGGGGTTCATGGAGCAAACAGGTTGGGAGGAAATGCTTTAGCAGACACCCAAGTATTTGGAGCTATTGCTGGAAAATCAGCTAAAGAATTTGTTGAAAATAATGAATTTGAAGGTATTGATGCTGAAGAAGATATTGCTGAGATATTAGATGAAATAAAAAGCTTAGATGGAAATTTAAATGTCTATAATTTAATTGATGATTTAAAAAAGGTTATGTGGGATTATGTATCCATTATTAGAAATGAAAATGGATTAAAAAAAGCCTTAGAAAAAATTGATGAAATTGAGAGAAATATAGATAATGTTAAAGTTAATGGAATTATTGATTTACAAAAATACTTTGAATTAAAAAATATGGCTGTTGTTGCAAAATTGGTTACGAAATCTGCTTTATATAGAGAAGAGAGTAGAGGAGCTCATTATAGGGAAGATTTTCCAGAAACAAAGGAAGAGTGGAGAGGAAATATTATCATACAAGGAAAAAAGATGTGGTTTGAAAAGTTGGATTATGATGTTGATGAATTTTTAAAAAATCTTTAAAATATAAAATATAATGTTTGGCTCAGCTGCGGGAGTAGTCATCACAAAATCAGATAGCGAAATTGTCATCATCGCCAAAATTTTATAGGCATTCTATGTTTTGCAGATATCTTGATACCTCTATATACCAGTGTGTAATAATTTCATTAGCTGTTGAGCAACATTTGTCAGATTTTAATTTGTAATTTATATCACATTTTTCTGATATTTTATTGTCATACATTATAGTTATTTTGGGCTTAATTTTTTCATCATTTTTTAGTGTTTCAGAAATAACTTTTTGAAGATTACTGTAAAAATATGGTATGCATCTATCTGACCTATTGCCATGTGCTTCACGGTGACATCTTCTACACAATGTTATTAAATTCTCTAAGTTGTTATTATTATGATTTCCATCTATGTGGTGTATTTCCAAATATTGGTATTTGCATTTTGAACATGCATAGTTATGCTTTTTGAGAATAGTTTCACGAAGTGATTTATTAATTGATTTTCTTTCTTTTTCTATTTCTGAGTTAATCTCTTCCAGCAATTTTTTAGATAATACCCGGGAAATTGCAAATGCAAATTTATTCAATACATCTTCTATAACTTTATCTTCATGGCTTTTTAAGTTTTCTTTTGTAATTATGACCATTTCAATATCCTCAAATAATTCATTGAGAAAATTTTTTAAAGTATATTTTAAATTGTT
Organism: Methanocaldococcus bathoardescens; assembly: GCF_000739065.1. Taxonomy (GTDB): domain Archaea; phylum AGJL01; class Methanococci; order Methanococcales; family Methanocaldococcaceae; genus Methanocaldococcus; species Methanocaldococcus bathoardescens. The sequence goes on from NZ_CP009149.1 coordinate 1,510,015, forward strand.
TAATTTCTCATTTTGATGATATTTAACATGACACTGCCTACATAAAACTTCTAAATTATTTATATTATTGTTTTCAATATTCCCATCCATAAAATGAATGTCAAGATAATCATACCCACATTTTTGACATCTATATCCATCTCTTCTTAGTACTATCTTTCTTTTTTCTTTGGGTAATCTACCCATATTTCCACATTTAAAAATTATGGTAGAAAATAAGATGGCTTTATTAGATTTTTATAAATCTCCTATCATACCTTTAACTATTATCTCAGTTGCTTCATCTTCATCTAAACCTTTAGCCATCAATGTTTCTAACTGCTTTTTATCGACGCTACCTATTGCCGCTTCATGAGTTATCCTTGCTCTATCATCCCTAACAACAACTGTTGGAATTGATTCAACTTCTGCATTTCCTTTAATAATCTCAGCACAGTCAATATGTCCTTTGCTATATGGGGCGTTTCCTTCAATTTTTAAGTTTAGAGTTACTTTGGAGTTGTCCATCGCCGCTCCTCTACTTTTTATAATACACTTAGCATTTTCTCCATCCAACTTAACAACTTCATTTATTTTGACAACATCTTCTTTTATAGCATAAGTTCTTGTGGTTATATCAACTATAGCATCCTTTTTGGCAATAATCTCCTGGTCTATATCTAAAGTTCCTATTCTTCCTTTTGTTAATGTGAAGTTTGAAATATAAATTCCTCCCTCATCAATCTCAACTTTTACTGTTGGTTTAACTAATATATCTCCTTCCATACCATGGTAGTGGAATTCATTGTAAGAGAACTTTGCATTCTTTCCTATTTTTACAATACCATTCATTATATGCTTAATTCCCTTGCCTTTTGGGAATGAGCAATGAGACATTAGAGAGATTGAGCTATCATCCTCTAAAATAATTTCGACATCTATGATTTGGGATATATTTTCTTCAGTAATTCCAAAACACATATGGATTGGTTGTTTAAATTTATAACCTTTCTTGACAATAATTTTTGCCTTTATTTTTCCATCTTCTTCTTTCCCTTCTAATATTATTCCTTCAGCTTCTTTTACATCAATAATCTTACTTTCTTTAACAATCATTCTTGGGCCTTTACCATGAACAATTTCTTCAGGCTTTTCAGAAGTATATTTTATTACTTCAATTATCTTCATTAATTCCTCTTTAATGCTCATAAAAATCCCTCATTATTAATTTTAAAATTTTATTGGAAAGGTTTGTAACATTTTCCACATCTTTTTTTGTAAAACTCTCCAACTTCTTTTGGATCTCCACTCTTTATAACCTCTCCAGCACAAATTAAGGAAGCTCTATCGGCATGTTCAGCCAACTCTTCTCTATGTGTAACAACTAATAAAGAGCATCCTTTTTCTTTTAAATAATCAAAAACTCTCTTAATCTCATCAAATGATACAATATCTATCCCACTATCTGGTTCATCCAAGATAGCTAAATCAGGCTCTATACATATTATTGATGCCAACTCTATTCTCTTCCTTTCTCCTCCACTTAGTGTTTCATCTACATATCTATCTAAATATTTATCAGGGTCTAGATTGACTAATTTTAAAGCTTCTCTAATTTTCTCTTCAGCAGTTTCTTTATCTTTTTTATATTTTTCATTCATTCCGAGCATTAAATAAGTTCTAACTTTAATCCCTTCAAATCTTGCTGGCTCCTGCCAAGCCAATGTCATTCCCATTCTCGCTCTCTCAGTAATGTTTTTATCAATTATATTAACACCTTTGAATATAATCTTCCCTTTAGTTGGCTTATATCCTGAAACTCCCATTATTGTATAAGCTAAAGTTGATTTTCCCGCTCCATTAGGTCCTATAATTGCATGAATCTCATTCTCTTTTACATCTAAATTTATACCTTTTAAAATCTCTCTATTCCCTCTATAAACATGCAAATCCTCTACCTTTAATAACATGATACTCACCAAAAACTATAAATAGGTCTTTTATGAATGTTCATTAAAAGCAAATATATTTTTAATAGCTCATACAATAAAAAGATTATCATTCCATAAGAAATAAAAAATAATAAAACATGCCGGTCTCTTCAGACCTGTAGGGAAACCCCTATTGGGATACCCCAAGCAGGACTTCACTACGTTCATTCCCGTTGTAGTCTGGTATCCCAATAGGGCGAAGCCTCTATGGAAATAAAAACATACCAGGTCTCTTTGGACTGGCGACCATCGGGTGATAAAATGGCAAGAATGCACGCAAGAAAAAGAGGTCGCTCCGGTTCAAAGAGACCCGTCAGGAAGGAAGTTCCTGAATGGGTCCAATACACACCGGAGCAAGTAGAGCAGTTAGTAGTAGAGTTAGCTAAGAAAGGTTACCAGTCAGCACAGATTGGTTTGATATTGAGAGACACCTATGGAATACCAGATGTTAAATTAATAACAGGTAAAAAGATAAGCAAAATAATGAAAGAACACGGCTTATATCCAAAAGTTCCAGAAGATTTATTAAACTTAATGAGAAGAGCTGTTAATTTAAGAAAACACTTAGAACAGCATCCAAAAGACTTGCACTCAAAGAGAGGTTTACAGTTAATTGAATCAAAGATTAGAAGATTAGTTAAATACTACAAGTCAAGAGGAGTTTTACCAGCAGATTGGAGATACACACCAGAGACAGCAAGATTGTTGGTCGAACAAGCATAAAGCCTTTTTCTCTTTTTCTTTTCTATTCTTAAAATTTAATTTTTAAAATTTAAATTAATTAAAAGTTTAATAAGTGATTTTATGGAGGAGAAAATTAAAATTAAAGATTTTTATATAACGATTGATAGATGTTTAATTTATAAGGATTATGGTATAATAGCTGACACACATATTGGCTTTGACGTCTTTTTTGGTGAAGGAGGGGCTAATTTTCCATTACTGCAGAAAGATGAGGTTATAAAAAAAGCTTTAAATATAATTGAAAAATATAAAATTAACAATTTAATAATCAATGGGGATATAAAGCATAACTTTAAACCCTATCCAAGAGAAATTAAGTTTTTAAAAGAGTTTATTGATTTTATGAGTGAGTACGTTAGTATTATTTTAATTAAAGGGAATCATGACACTTTTATTTCATCAGCTGGCTATGAAATTTTTGATTATTTTGAAATTGGAAGCTATTTAATTTTCCATGGTGATAAAGAGCTAAATATTGATAAAGATTTACTAAGAGATAAATTTTGGATTTTGGGGCATGAGCATCCATCAATAAAACTTAGAGATGAAGTTGGTGCTATTTTAAAATTTCCAGTTTATTTATTAAACAAAAAGTATATTGTTTTACCGGCTTTCAACCCTTTATCACCTGGAAGTGATTTAATTAACAATTCAGCATCATCCAAAATTATAAAAAAAGATTATTTAGATTCAGAAGTTATAGCAATAACAGACATTGGATTGTTAAATTTTGGAACACTTAGAGAGTTGAGAGAATTTGCTAAAACTCATCTCTAAGTTTAGGACTTTCGCAGGAATAAATGTTCTATTGTATATTATGATGCTTTGGCATCAGAATTCCTTAATTTAAATATATAAACTGTGAAAGTCCTAAAGTTTTATTCTTTTAAGTAATAGGCCATATCATCCTCATTCAATATAATTCCCTTCTTCCATTTTACAAATAAGTAGTACTTATCTTTTTTATCATCTGAAAGCTCTTTTTCTATTCTTTTAGCTATAATTCTTACTGGGTTTTTTCCTACTCTCTCTTCAAAATCTTTAAAGCTTTCGAATTTTTTAGCTTCCCTCTCCTCAATAATTTTCCACATATATTTCTTTTTGATTTCTGGGAGCAATTCTAAGGTATGTAATCTTGTAGTTATTGGTGGGCATTCATTGAAGAATCTTATAAACCTATCTTCCTGCATTTTGACGGCTTCCATTATAACATATAAAAGCTCTGACTTGGCTGTTGGGGTTAAGTTATCATATTTAATCATTCTTCTAACGTGGTCAATCTTGTCTCTTTTTCCTTTTCCAATATAGACTCTCTCTCCTAACTCTATATCAACATTTGGTTTTGGAACCATCTCCATTAATACAAATTGGTATTCCCCAAGTCCTTGGACTACTGGCTCATCAGGTTTGTTGGGATAGCCATAGGGTAGATAATCTAAAACCCATGCGTAGTTTTCAAATTTTTGTGGCTTATTTTTTTTAGGAAATCTCATTCCTTCATCATTTCCTTTTTTATATTGTCCTCTAACCATAAAATTTCACCTTTCATTTAAATCTACAAATTTAAATGAGTAATAAAAAATTAAATATATTTCCTAACGATTTCTAAGATTTCCTCAGCATTTTCAGGCAATTCTCTTTTGTAATAGATAGCTCTTAAATCATCTAAATCTTCAGGTAATATATCGGCTATTTTAACTGCTGTTTTTTCATCTACTCCTAAAGATACTAATTCTTCAACTAATTTTTGTGCATCTTCTTTCTCTAACTTAGCAAATTTTTGTAAATAATCTAAAGCACATCCCTGTTCATAAGATAATTCCCCAATTTGAGCTCTATTATACATAATTTCAGTAGCCTCTGATACTGTTACATACCTCTCTCCAAGGATTTTTTTGCCTATCATTCTCTCCCTCTTAACTTAATAAAATAAAAATAACATTGTTATCATTTATCATTAAAGTTGTATTTGGAATTTAAAGAAAAATAATTAGAGTGTTTCAAGAAATTTAAAAATTTAATACGACCTTCGCGATTATAGGTTTGATTTGGAACTTAGATGCCTTTGGGCATCAATATTCAATATAAAATATTTATCTCCGCGAAGGTCGTATTAAGCTGTAGCTGGTCTTAAATGCTGTGGATAAGCAATGATTTGTTTGTATTTTCCTCCATCTCTTACTTTAACAATAAATGCTCTTCCTTGCTTACCAACAACAACTCCTGTTCTTCCATGGAATCTTGGGTGTGGCATTCCCTTATGGACTGATGGGTCTATAACTATATGGACATACTCTCCTTCTTTAAACTCTCTCAAAGCTCTTGTTATTGGGTAGAGACCTCTTTCTCTTGGGTGTTTTGATAATTTTTTTCTTGTTTTTCTTCTAAATCCTTCACTCATTTGAACCATAATTCTCACCTTCAGTATCATTATCATGTATTTTTAAAACATCTAATTCCTTACATATACAGTTTTTGTTTAATATAGATGAGACGGATGGGTTTGTTCTCCCATCATCTCCGCTGATTAGCTCTTTTATATATAATCCACCATCACAATATATAATCATCTCAAAATGATTGTCATCTACTTTACTGGTTTTAACTTTATATACCTTACGGATTCTCTCTAAATCAGCTCTTCTATGTAAAACCCTTTTTGGTGTTTTTTGGTAGATGGTTCTATTTTCAAGTTCTTTTTCGAGAAGTTTTAGCTCATCATCAGTAATTTTATCAGAGCATTCAACTAAAGCTCTATATGTTTTTCTATGTGGGGTGTTTTTAAATATAACTTTATCCTTTCTAACACCAAACTCTAAGTTTAAGACCTCTACCCTTCCATCTTTATTAACTTCTTCAGCAATTTTATTTAAATCAATTTTTCTTATCTTTGGCTCTTTAATCTCTAAAACAAATGGCCTCCCATCTCCAAGCATTCTAACGTCTATATCTTCTCTTCCAGCTCCATGAAATTTTGCATCTACTCCTTTTGTTGCTTCTAAGAACGGTTTGGCAATGATTTCTTCAACAGATATTGGGTATTTTTTACCTGTGTAATTACAGAGCTCACATCCCTTCCCTCTACACTTTCTGCAAGGCCATCTTGTTTGTGGAATCCCTCTAACTAATTTTCTATATCTTCCCTTAATAAATAATGGGTTTATTTGTAAGTAAATCTCTTCATTGTATGGATTTATATGAACAACTATATCTGGATATTCCTTATTTGGGGCTTTGTCCAATCTAACTGCCAACATCTTTCCAAATTCTCTTCCAAATTCTTGTTTTATACTCTCCATAAATTCTGTTTCAATCTCTTTTTCAAGCTCTTTAATCTCTTTGGGGATATGAGTTCCAATTAAAAATGTATCAAACTCATATTCTTTTAAAAGTTCAATTACTTTGTTTAACAACTTTTCCATTTTTTGTTTGTTAAAAATTCCTTTACACCATGGGCAGTTTTCTTTTTCTACCTCTATATCTTCCAATCTTATTTCATCAACTCCACTCCTTGCCAAAGCTTTTAATAATTCCAACTCCTCCTCATAATTTATTCCTTTTTCCTTAGCTTTTTTTATTTTTGCCTCAAGTTCCAAAGCTTTATATAGCTTTAACGCCCTACCTCTTTCAGTGTTTGTTGTATGTAATAACTTAGCATACAACCTTCCAAAGCATCTATCGCAGAGAGGATATTTTTTTAATATTTCATAATTTATAATCTCCATGTTTTCTCCCCAATTTAGTGTTTAAATTGATTAATTTTATAATTGGTTTATTAGATTTTTATAAATTTTTGGTGATGTAAATGATAGCAAACGTGGATTTGCATATACACTCAAGATTTTCTGGTGGGACTTCTAAGGATATGAATGTAGAGAATATTTTAAAGTATGGAAAATTAAAGGGATTAAATATCATTGGGACTGGCGATTGCACACATCCAGATTATTTGGAAGAGATAAAGCAATATAAAGATAGAGAGTTAGTTTTAACTACAGAGATTGAAGATAAGAATAGAGTCCATCATCTTATTTTATTACCTTCAATAAGTAAGGTTGAAGAGTTAAGAGAGGTTTTAAAAAAATATTCTAAGGATATTGATAAAGAAGGAAGGCCGAGAGTATCTATTGGTGGGGCTGAGCTTTTAGAAATTGTTAGGGATGTAGATGGCTTGATAGGGCCTGCTCACTGCGTTCCCCCAGATACATTGCTAATATTAGAAAACGGATTTAAAAGAATAGCTGATGTAAAAGTAGGGGATAGGGTATTAACTCACGAGAATAGATTTAAAAAAGTTGAAAAAGTTTATAAAAGAAGATACTTTGGAGATATAATAAAGATTAAAGTTAGATATTTCCCGGAAGAAATAATATTGACTCCAGAACATCCTGTCTATGTCATTAAAACAGAAAAAAGATGCGATGGCTCTAACGGAATTTGTAAATTTAACTGCTTAACTCAATATACAAATCCCTCATGTAAAAAAAGATATAGAAAATACAGAAGAGAATGGATTATGGCTAAGGATTTGAAAATAGGAGATGTAATTGTCTATCCAATACCTAAAAAAGTGAGAGATATTAAATTTTTATCATTAGATAGATATTTCAGCAACATTAAGCAAAAATCTTGGAGAAATAGAATTCCAGAAAAAATTGAAGTTTCTGAAGAGTTTTGTAGATTGGTAGGATATTTCTTATCTGAAGGTTATTGCTTTAGGGATGGAATCGGATTTGCATTATCTAAAGACGAAAAAGAAATTATTGATGATATAAAATATTTAATGAAAAAAATATTCAACTTAGAACCAAAAATAAGAGATGATGAAAGAAGTAATGGCATTGAGTTAAAATATTACTCAAGAGTTTTAAAAAACTTCTTTAGAGATTTGTTTTACTGTGGAGATGAAAAAAGAGCATGGAACAAAGCACTACCAAATGAGTTTTTGTATCTCCCTAAAAATAAACAACTCCAAATATTTATTGGATGGTGGAGAGGGGATAAAGGAGTAACAACATCAGAAATTTTAATGAATCAACTAAGATTGATTTCTTTAAGATTGGGATTTATAATAACATTTAGCAAGCATATCCCAAAAAATCCAAAGATTGGAGATAGAAAAGTAATAAAATACCATACAAGATGGCAGGGAAGAATATCAACATTGGATGAAAATATTGTTAGCATATTGGAAAATGAGGACATAAAACTTCCAAGAAAAGATGTTAGATATGGATGGATTAGAGGAGATTATCTTTATACTCCAATTATAAAGATAGAAAAAGAGTTTTATAACGGCTATGTTTATAACCTAGAGGTTGAAGATGACTCAAGCTACGTTACTGTCTCTGGAACTTTACATAACTGCTTTACCCCATGGACTTCCCTCTACAAGTCATTTGATTCAATATACGACTGCTATAACAAAAAACCTGACTTTGTAGAGCTTGGTTTATCGGCAGATACAGACATGGCAGACATGATTCCAGAGTTGAGAGATTTGCCATTTTTATCAAATTCAGATGCCCATTCTTATCATCCTCATAGATTAGGAAGGGAATTTAACCAGATAGAGGTTGATTATATTGGGGGAATTGAAGATAACTTTGAAGAGATTAAAAAGGCAATAAAACATAATAAAATAGTGGCTAATTATGGATTAGACCCAAAATTGGGGAAATATCATTTAACCGCCTGTTCTAAATGCCATACAAGGTTTAAGTTGGAAGATGCTAAGAAATATAATTGGAAATGCCCAAAATGTAAGGGAAGTATAAAGAAGGGGGTTTTGAGTAGAGTTGAAGAGCTGAGTGATGGGAAGATAGAGCATCCAAAATTTAGACCGCCGTATTATAGAATAATCCCATTAGCTGAGATGATTAGCTTAACTATAGGCAAAGGGATATTTACAAAGGCTGTTCAAAGCTTATGGGAAGAGTTTATTAAAAAATATGGGAATGAAATTGAGGTTTTAATAAACGCAGATATTCAGGAATTAGCTAAGATTCATCCAAAAGTGGCAGAGACAATTAATCTGTTTAGAGAGGGGAAGATATATATTTATCCAGGTGGTGGTGGAGAGTATGGAAAGATTTCATTTAAACCTCAAAAGATTAATTGGTATAGAGAAGAGATAACTTTAGATAGGTGGTTAAAGCAATAAATTAATTATTTTGAGAAATCAATTTCTGTTCCTTCTACTTTTCCTAATAAAGCTTTATAAACATTTCTTACTTTATTTCCGTTAAATACAAAACTCCTACACTTATTTTTTCTAATCATCTCTATCTTATATCTCATTCCACCAGTAACGTCTATACTGTTAGAGCCACTTAAATAACTTAATATTTCATCGATATTCTTTTCATCTATCCTTTTTACAGGTTTATTATCAATTAAAACACCATCAACATCTGTAGCGTAAAGTATTAAATCAGCTTTTAATTCATTAGCCAAATATGGAACTATATCATCTCCAGAAATTATTTTATAGCCAATATTGTTATCAACTACTATATCACCATGAATAACTGGAATTAAACCTCTCTTAAGCATCTCTTTTATAGCAGAGGTGTCAAAAATTAACTTATCTCCAAAAACAACAAACGAAGATGGTTGTATAGAGACAGCTGGGATATCATAGCTTTGTAAAGTATCTATAACTATGTTGTTAAATCTTCTCATTGCTTTCTGTATATCCCAAAATCCTTTCTCCATATTTATAAATACTTTTTTATCGTTTTCAATTTTTAAGTATTTTTTAGCAACAGGATGTCCAAAAGAGCCTCCTCCATGCACAAGTATTAATTTTATTTCTTTATTTTGATTTTTATAATAATCTAAGGCGTTTTTTATTTCCATTGCTATTCTCTCTAAGTTATCCCATTTTACTGAAAAAGGCATATTTTTGTCTGATAAAATGCTACCTCCTAATTTTAAAATAGTTAGCATAGTTTCACCTTATCTTTTATGGTCAAAAAATTCAATAATTATTTAATAAGAATATTATAATGTAAAAAAATTACATTTTTATCCCCTTAATTATGTATCTCAACCTATTTCCAGTTTTAATTTCATCAACTTCGATATCTAATCCAACATCCTTCATTTTTTCAATGATTAATTTTCTCCTCTCTTCTGGTTTTTTTGGCATCATTAAGGCAATAACTCCTTTTTTATTTAAAAAATTAATTCCCTCTTCAATTATTTTAAATGAAAATTCTTCTCCAAATTTTCCTCCACCAATTAATTCAACCTCCTTAGCTAAAGCTCCTCCAAACTTTCTCCCACTCGCAACAGAATTTTTTGAATAAAATGGAGGATATGAAATAATTAAATCAAATTTTTTATCTCTAATTTCTTTAATACCTTCAATGACTTTCCCTTTAGAATTTATAATTTTTATATCCAATTTATTTTTCTCTATGTTTCTTTTAGCAAAATCTATAAATTCTTCATCAACCTCAGTGGCATAAACTTCAGCATCATAAAATTTTTTTATTAATATAGAGATTATGGCAGAGTGTCCTGTCCCTATCTCCAAAACATTTGGTTTTTCTATGCCAAGTTTTTTTAACGTTTCAAAAGTTGATTTTATAAAAAGATATCTGTTTATTGGTGTAGGGATTAGTCCATTTTTATGGAATTCAATATCTAAACCAAACAAAACTTTCAAAACTGTTTTGTTATATTCCATTAATGCCTCTTTATCTTTAAAGTTAATCCTGAGCTTATCTCCTTTTTTATACACATATTTTTTTAGATTTTCATTGTATTTTATGGCATCTTCAATCTTTAGTCCAAACATATATAGTCACTCTCAAAATAAATAATTTTTTTGATGGCACATATATAAAAGCCCTATGGGGGCTTTTATAAGTTCCTTATTTGATAAAACACTTTGAGAGTGACTGTATTTAAACCCTTATTTTTTCTCCTAATTTTGGAATTATTGCATCAAATCCGTGTTCTAAAGCCCAATTTCTTAAAATTGTTGCCTGAACTTCCTCTCCATGCTGTATAATTAATAGCTCTGGATTAACTTTTTTAATTATCTCATGTAGTTCATCCATTCCAGCATGACATGAGAAGTTATACATACAAACTTCTAAGTTTGGCTTAACTTCATCTTTTCCAATAAATAACTTTCCTGTCTCAATTAAATGTCTCCCATTAGAATCTCTAACTTGATATCCGGTTAATAATAAAGCGTTTTTTGGATTGCGCATGAATAATTTTAAATAATATAGTATAGGCCCACCATCTAACATTCCAGCAGTTGTTACAACAATCCCTCCATTTTTTGATAAATTTTCAATTGCTCTAACTCTATCCTCTGATTTTTCAATCATTTTAACATTTTTTAAAGCTTTTTCTAATTGATAAGATTCATTTAACATATCTTTATACTTTAACATTAACTTTGTAACTTCAACAGCCATTCCATCTAAGTAGATTGGCGCGTCTATCTTATAATCATTTAATATTAATAATATTTCTTGAGCTCTATCTACAGCAAATACTGGAATTAAAGCAACCCCTCCCCTAAATAAAACCTCTTTTATTTTTTCTATAAAAGATAACTCTACAGCTTTTCTATCCGGATGTATGCTATTTCCATAAGTTGATTCAATTATTAGAACATCAATATCATCTTTTGTATAGCTTAAATCAGCTCCTTTTGTTAATCTTGTGTCTCTAAGCTTTGTATCTCCAGTATATAAGATAGTTTTGTTATTATATTCTAATAAAATTGATGCACTTCCTGGAATATGCCCAGCACTAAAGAGCTCATAGGAAAAATCTTTGTGGTATTTTTTATCGTTGTAATTTAGTGGGATTGTATGCCTCATAGCCTCTTTTACATCATGGTTGTTATAAGGTATTTCTCTATTTTCTGTTTCAGCAATTTTTACCATATCTTTTAGTAAAACTTTAATTAATCTTTTTGATAGCTCGGTTGTAGTTACAGGAACATCTATTTTTCTATGAAACAGTATTGGTAGAGCTCCTGAGTGGTCAAGATGGGCATGAGAAATAAAAACTTTATCAACGTCTCTTATTGATTCGTCTAATATAGGGTATTCAATCTCTTTTCCAAGCTTAACCCCACAATCTAATAGTATTTTACTTTTGTCAGTTTTTATTTCTATACAGCTTCTTCCAACCTCTAACGCTGCCCCTCTAAAAATAATTTCCATATTATCACCATTTTTACTAATTTTAATTTCTGTTATTTTTGCTATTAAATGTTTTTTATAAAAAATTTAATTTATATATTTAGGAATATTGATAAAATAGACATAAAAATAACTATAAACAAAGACCAGCTTAAAAATAGCTGATTTTAAATTTCATCATTTGAGAGGTCTGATTTTAACCAATTTGTAAGAAAAAAGTTCCAGCCCAGTAGTTTATGACATCGTTTCCATTCCGAATCGGTCTGATTTTAACAAGTAGAATTAATAAAGTCGCATATGACAAAAGCAGATAAAGAAGTTTCCATTCCGAATCGGTCTGATTTTAACCTCTTCCATTCAAGTCCCTCCTTTGAAAATGTATGCGCCTTATAAGTTTCCATTCCGAATCGGTCTGATTTTAACAAGCAAACTTAGAAGACCCCGATATTATAGAGTTGTTGTTTCCATTCCGAATCGGTCTGATTTTAACAGGGCAATATTTTAGATATAAATTTAATTATTTCTCATAATATTTAAGCTTTTCTACATCATATTTGTCGAAGGGTAGGTTTCACCTTTTATTTATAAACCTTTGAAGTTTTAATCTAAGGTTTATTTTCATCTTAACCATATATAAATTTTAAAGATTTTTAAAAACATCTTAATTATCAGGGAAATTTTGATTTGAAGGTAATTATCTAAAATCTTTTAAAAATCTTAATAATTTAATAAATCCAAATATTCAAAATAATTAAAATAAGTCACCCTTAGAAATTTGTTAAGAACTCTTAAAATTGAAAAATAAGCTCTTAAAAAGCTTTAAATTGAAAATAAAAAACTTTCCACGAGATAAATATCATTTAAATAGTTAAATAATTAAAAAAAGTAGATTGGAATTTTTAACCTAAAATTTCTAAAATCTTAGCTTTAACTTTTCCTTTTCCTCCTCTTGGCTCAACTAAAACTTTCCCACATGTTAAACATTTAACAACAGTAGCTGGGCTTCCAAACACAACTTGCTCGTTGTTGCATTCTGGACACTGGACTCTTAAGAATTTTGTTCTTGGTTGTGGGATTAACTCCATCATCTCCCCTCTCTACAATTTTGTTTGAGTGTTTAAAAAGAGTTTTATAAATATTTTAAAGTTTTTAGAATTTATTTCTCAACAAACTCAAATCTTCCTGACCTGAAACAACCATTTGCTTTTGTGTGCATTTTTCCACAGACAGTACATTTAAATCTTAAATCAATTTTCTTAACAGGTTTTGACCTGTCTGGTAAAGGTCTTGGGAAACCTCCATAACCAGCTGTTACTCTTCTGAACTGCCTCTGACCCCAGGTTAATTCACTTGGTTTTCCTTTTTTTGCCTTCTCTACAACATGAATAGTGTGTTTTTTACAGTATGGACAGTATCTTCTAACTTTTTTCGGCATTTTCATAACTTTCACCTATTCCTGAGATAATCCTGTGTTTTTTTAAAATATCTGATATTTTTTTATTTAAAGAGAGGACATCATTTTTGTTTAGGTTATATATAAAAGTGCCATCTGTGAATGGTGGAAAGTTTTTATCAACCTTTACAACATCAATATCATTTATTGTATATATAGGTTTTGGTATCTCAATCTCATTAAGTTGTGTAGATTCTACATTTTCCTCAATTTTCAATTCAACGACAACATTTTCAATAGCATATATAATATTTAACTCTTCTGGAAGTAAGTTTTCTCTCTCATTGTCTAAATACAGGGCTTTGTATATTCTTAACTTTCTAAGCTCTTTAAAATAATATTTAGCTCTTTCGAGTTCAATCTCATCTTTAATATTTTTTATATATTCCCTAATATCATCATAAAAATTATCAGGAAGTTTTAATAATTTATCTGACTTTATTTCTTCAAAAAAATAATTTTTTAAGGATTCATACATAGTTATCACATATATCTTATCAATAATTAAGATGAATTAATAGCGAAGTCAATAAACACCTGTTGTCTCTATAGGAGCTACAAAATGATTTTTAGACATAATTATTGTCTATAATAAATTATCCTTCAATCCTTGGGGCTAACAAGAATGTTAAATTAACTCCTGCAAGACTATATTCTAATTTCACAGGCATGTCATTTCCAAGATAAATTTTAATTATGTCCCCACTACTAACTCCCTTAACCATGTCCATTAAATAATCTAAATTGAACGCACTCTTTGTCTCTTCTTTAACTTCTAAGCTAATAATTGCAGAGCTGTCTTTTTCAAACTCCGCGTTAAAATCATTTAAATCTCCTTTAGCATGGACAACAAACTTATCCTCATCAGCCTTTAAAATTACATAATCGCTGAATAAATCAGCATCCTTTAAAGCTTCTTTGAATGCATCTCCCTTAATCATTATTACGTTTGGATATTCTATATCAGGAACTTTAACTGATGAAGCAGATAAATCTAATAAGGCCAAGCTGAACTTTCTCTTTCCAGTATTTTCAAAGATAATATTTAATTTGTTCTTTTCTTCATCTAACTCTAAGATTAATTTATCTTTTGATTTTGCCCTATTCATGACTTTTTTGAATGCTTCTAAATCTATACCAATTTCATGAGAGTCAGCTTCATATTCTTCAAAAGCCAATCTTGGAATCTCTAAGCTAACTAATGCTACATGACTTGGGTCCATTGCACTTGCCTTAATCCCTTCCTCATCAACCTCAAAGCAAATCTCATCTAAAAGTGTTGAGACAGTATCAACAACTTTTTTAAACTCTTTTGCACTCTCCATAACTCCTCTGAACATACCATATCACCAATTTAAAATACTGCTGAAAGTGAAGATGTAGTGTTTTTCAAAATTTAATGTAGAAATAGGCATATATAAACCCCTACGGGTTTATATATAATTCCTTAGTAAATTTTAATTACTTTTGAAAAACACTATAGTATCTATCCACAAGATATAAAAACATTTTTATATCTCTTTTATATTTTTAGGTATTGCCCAATTTTTGTTTTAACACCTTTTGTTGATACTAATATAAATAACAAACTTTATATATATTTTAGTTCATTTATAATAAGCATTCTGTGATTACAATGAGAGAGAAACTTGAGGAAATTAGGAAGAAAATTGATGAGATTGATAATAAGATATTAAAGTTAATTGCTGAAAGAAATAGCTTAGCTAAAGATGTAGCTGAGATAAAAAATCAGCTTGGCATCCCTATTAACGACCCAGATAGAGAAAAATATATATACGATAGGATAAGAAAACTTTGTAAAGAACATAACGTTGATGAAAATATTGGCATTAAAATATTTCAAATACTTATAGAACACAATAAAGCCCTTCAAAGGAAATATCTTGAGGAAACACAAAATAAAAACAAATAATTGATAAAAATAAAAAATTTAAGCAGGTGAGATAATGGGAAGGATTAGACAGGCATTAATCAAAAGAACAGCTATGGAATTAATTAAGAAATACAGAGATTTATTTACAACAGATTTTGAAACAAACAAAAGAGTTTTAGAGCAAGTAGCTCAAATCTCAACAAAAAGATTGAGAAACAGAATTGCTGGTTATATCACTCACAAAATGAGACAGCTACAATAAAGGTGAAGCTATGTTTAAGGGGGTCTATCCCGCCATCATTACTCCTTTTAAAAATAATGAAATAGATTATAATGGATTAGAAGAGAATATAAACTTTTTAATTGAAAATGGAGTTAGTGGAATTGTAGCTGTTGGAACAACTGGGGAAAGTCCAACTTTATCACATGAGGAGCATAAAAAAGTTATTGAAAAGGTTGTAGAGATTGTTGATGGAAGAGTTCAAGTTATTGCAGGAGCTGGTTCAAACTGCACAGAGGAAGCTATTGAGCTCTCTATTTTTGCTGAGGATGTTGGAGCAGATGCTGTTCTCTCTATAGCGCCCTATTACAACAAACCTACACAGGAAGGTTTAAGAAGACATTTTGGAAAGATTGCTGAATCAATAAATATTCCAATTATCTTATACAATGTCCCATCAAGAACTTCTGTTAATTTAGAACCAAAAACAGTAAAGCTTTTAGCTGAAGAATACAGCAACATTTCAGCAGTTAAAGAGGCAAATCCTAATTTATCTCAAGTTTCTGAGCTTATACACGATGCTAAGATAACTGTTCTTTCAGGTAATGACGAGCTAACTTTACCAATAATCGCCTTAGGAGGGAAGGGAGTTATTAGTGTTGTAGCTAATATAGTCCCAAAAGAGTTTGTAGAAATGGTTAATTATGCATTAAATGGAGATTTTGAAAAAGCGAGAGAAATTCACTATAAATTATTCCCATTAATGAAGGCAATGTTTATTGAAACCAATCCAATCCCTGTTAAAACAGCTCTAAATATGATGGGAAGACCTGCTGGGGAGTTAAGATTGCCGTTATGTGAGATGAGTGAAGAGCACAAAAAGATTTTGGAAAATGTTTTAAAAGAACTTGGCTTAATCTAACTTTTACGGTGAGTTTAATGGATGAAAAAACCATTGAAAAGATAAAAAAAGAGGCCGAAGAGATTATCAATAAATTTAGCGAGGTCTTAGAGAAGTTTAACTTAGAGATGGAAGAGAGCTACTATATTATTGACAGCAGAAATGTTCTTAGAGATGACGAAGCAATTGAAAGTAATCCAGAATTCAGGGAGAAATTTCTAAAAATTGCTCCTAAGGTAAATAAAGAAGGCTATGTTGTTGTAGAAAAAGGTAGCTGGTTAAAATAAAGGTTAAAACCAAAAAGTTTAAGTAAGGGTTCCCATATTATTAGATGAAAAACATATGGGACTTTCGCAGGAATAAATGCTCTATTGAATATTGGATGCTTTCAGTATCTAAGTTCCAAAGTTTAATATATAAACTGCGAAAGTCCCATAAAAAACACAAAAACATTATAAGAGGGTGATACTATAAAGAGGAGTTCAAGAAGATGGAAAAAGAAAGGAAGAATGAGATGGAAATGGTATAAGAAAAGATTGAGAAGGTTAAAGAGAGAGAGAAAGAGAGCTAGGTCATAAATTACTTTTCTATTTTTTAAAGTTTTATCTATGTTTTATTTTTATAGAAAAATTAATCAATAAATTTAAATAAATTACTGTGATAGTATGAAAGTTGAAGGTTTAACTAAAAAAATTATGGAACATTTAAAAGAGCCAATAACAATTAGAGAACTTGCTAAAAAACTAAATATCCATCCAAAAAACTTAGATGTTAAAATTAGAGTTTTGAGAGATTTAGGATTGGTAGAAACAAAAAAAGGTAGAAATGGAGGAGTTAGATTAACAAAAGAAGGAATATATTTATTAGAAAAGGGAGAAATTACCTTAGGAGCTTTAAAATTACAGATTGTAGCTAAGGATAGAATTGGTTTGTTAGCTGATATAACTTCAAGGATATCTAAGATTGGTGGGAATATAACATCAACAGTCCTTGAAAGAGATGGAGAGGATGTGGTTATTTATTTAATTGTAGAAAATGTAGATAAGGATGAAATAAAAAATGCTTTAGAGGATGTAGTAAAAAAAATCTCTATTATTTGGTGAGTTGTTATGATAGAGGTTGAGATTAAAGTGAAGATTGATGATAAAGATAAAGTTGTAGAGCAGTTAAAAAATCTTGGCTTTAAATTTATTAAGAAGAAATTTCAAGAGGATATATATTTCAATGGAATTGATAGAGATTTTAGGGAAACTGATGAAGCTTTAAGAATTAGGAATGAAGATGGGAATTTCTTTGTTACTTATAAAGGTCCAAAAATAGATAAAATATCAAAAACAAGGGAAGAGATTGAAGTAAAAATAGAGAATAAAGAAAAGATGAGGCAAATATTTAAAAAACTTGGGTTTAAAGAAGTTCCACCAATTAGAAAGATTAGAGAGATTTACAAAAAGGGAGATATAGAGGCAAGTATTGATGATGTTGAAGGTCTCGGCCTATTCTTGGAATTAGAAAAGTCAATATCTGATATTAATGAAAAAGATAGGATTTTGGAAGAGCTAATGGACATACTGAAAAGTTTAAATATTAGTAAAGACAATATCATTAGAAAATCATACTTGGAGCTAAGGGGGTTGCAATGAAAAACTCAAAAATAAACAAAAGGCAAATATTGGCAATATTTGTAGCTTTAGTTATGATGCTCTCAGTGATTCCAGTGTTTTTGATGGGGCTTTAATTACTTAAAATAATTTCTAATCTTACATATTAATTCTCTTAAATCGTTTATGTTAGATGCTCTAATATCCTTTTTTTGTGGAAATTTTAAGATAATCTCATCAAATATATTTGTATTTTGTGGTTTTTTCATCATGTAATAGTATCTTGCTATACAGTTAATTCTTGCAGTTATAAGCTCACTTAGATATGTTAAGCACATGTCTTCAGTAACCAGTCCCATATAATTGTTCCCATCCTCTGGCTTCAACAAAGCTATTCCTACTAAAATCTCTACTATATCACATTTAATAAGCTCTTTAGAATTTTGTTGTTTCTTTTTTAGTTCATATAAATAGATAGCTAAATCTCTAATAGAATTCCACGGTAAATCTAAGTTGGCTTTTTCTAAATCATCCTTTTTTAATTTCCATAATGGAACCTCTTCATCATTCAACAATACTTTATATTCTAAGCAAAATTGGTATAATATCTCATAAACGTCCATGTTTTCCACTTAAAATGTTTTCTTTTATTTATATATTGAAAGATTTTCTTAATAAAACCTTAAATTAATATCCATTCTCAACAAAATTCTTAATAAGTTTTAATCCTAAATCTGGGAATTTTAAGTTATTTGATTCAGTTAATATACTTTCTGGATGGAATTGAACACCCTCAATTGGTAACTTTTTATGTCTAACTCCCATAATATAGCCGTCATCTAAACTCTTAGCAGTAATCTTTAACTCTTTTGGCACTTCATAGGCAACTAATGAATGGTATCTTCCACCATAGAATGGATTAGGAATATCTTTAAAAATTCCCTCACTGTCATGCTCTATTAAACTTGCCTTTCCGTGCATAACTCTTTTTGCTCTCCCAACCTCTCCACCAAATGCCTCAACAATACATTGATGCCCTAAACAAACCCCCAATATTGGAATTTCTACTTCTTGAATAATTTTTATACAATTTCCAGCCTCTTTTGGTGTTTTTGGTCCTGGACTTATAATTATCCTATCAGGATTTATTTTCTTTATTTCTTCTAATGTGATTTTGTTATCTACTAACTTAACTTTATAGCCCAAAGTTCCTACGTATTGAACTAAATTCCAAACAAATGAATCTATATTGTCAATAACAAGCACTTTTTTAGTTCCCATTTTAATCAATCCCCCAAAATTATCCCATTATAATATTAAAAAATATAAAATACATTATAAAGGATAATAATCACCTTTTCCTATAAAAATTTTAAAAATTTAGTGCAAAAAAATAATTAAACAATTTACATTCTTCCTGGACAATTTATTCCTAACAATCCTAAACCAGTTTCTAATACAGTTTTAGTGCTTTTAACTAATGCTAATCTTGATTTTTTAATGTTATCATCAACTTTTGCCATTAAAATTGGGCAATTTGCATAGAATCTATTGAATGCCTTAGCAAGCTCTAATAAGTAGTTTGCTAACACATGCACTTTTCTATTCTCAGCGCTCTCTCTAATTATGTCCTTAAATTCATCTAACATCTTAATTAACTCCTTCTCTTCATCAGTTAATTCGTAGTTAAATACTGCCTCATCTTTGATTCCTTTATTTTCTGCCTCTTCCAATATTCTACAACATCTTGCGTGGGCATATTGTATAAATGGACATCCAACTTTTTCAAAATCTAAAGCTTCTTCCCATTTAAATACCATTGGCTTTTCTGGGGAAATTCTTGCTATGTTGTATCTAACTGCCCCCAATCCAATATCATAGGCAATATTTTCCTCTACCCCTCTCTTGTTACACTCTTCCTTAGCTCTTTTTATAGCCTCTTCCAATAACTCATCAGTACTTATAAATCTTCCTTTTCTTGTACTCATTGAACCTTCTGGAAGAGAGATGAATTCATAGAATATAACTTCTGGCTCTTTACTTCCAAGTAATTTTAAGGCAGCTTTAACCATCTCAGCTGTTAATTTGTGGTCAGCCCCTAAAACATCTATTCCTACATCACACTTTGATAACTTATCTAAATGATAGGCAATATCTCTTGTTGAATATAAGCTTGTTCCATTTGCTCTTGCTAAAACCATCTTCTTTTGAATTCCAAAATCTGATAAATCAAGCATGTAGGTTTCTTCTTTAATTACCTTTCCAGTTTCCATTAATTTTTTTATAACTTCCTTAACCATCCCATTTCTTACATAAGAGCTTTCCCAAATAAAGGTGTCATGCTTAATATTTAAGTTTTTTAGTGTTTCTTTTATCCCATCTAATGCATAATTAACGGCAAACTCAAATTTTTTAACTACTTCATTATCTTCATTCTTTTCTAAGGCATCTTCATACTCTCTCATTAATTCAAGAATTTTTTCCTCTTCTTCAGGATGTTCTTCTAAATATTTATTAATTTTTACATAAGTTTCAGCAATTGCATGGTCTTTCTTTTTCTCTTTATCTAAACCAAATAATTCAATTCCATAAACAACCAAAGCCATCTGCCTACCCATATCATTTACATAGTAATGGGTTTCAACATCATAACCATAAAACTCCAATATTCTTTTTAAACAATCTCCAATAATGGCATTTCTTAAATGTCCAATATGTAAAGGCCCATTAGGATTTGCTGATGTATGTTCTAAGATAATTTTTATTCCTTTTTTGTCTCCTTTACCATAATCATTTCCTTTTTTATCAATATCCTCCAATAGATGTTTAGCAAATTCACTATAGTCAATATAGAAGTTTATATATCCATTAACTGCCTTTATCTCTTTAACTCCTTCAATGTTCATAGCTTTTAACTTATCTACAATTTCTTCAGCAATAATTTTTGGATTTTTCCTCAATTCTTTAGCTAATTTAAAGCAAATATTTACAGAGTAATCTCCTAACTCTAAGTTTGGTGTTTTATCCAACTTTATATCAATCTCTTTTCCTATCTCTTCACTAATTACTTTTTTTAATGCATTGATAATATTGCTTTTGATATCCATGTTTTCCCTCATCCTTTTTTATTTAATTTAAAATTAGCCAATTTGTTTAAATACTTTCTTTCCAATTTGTTAATTTAAATGTATAATAGAAAAATTTATATATCAGAATGATAAATAAAAGCAGTGCTATTTTGTGGGCTGGTAGCTCAGACTGGGAGAGCGCCGCATTGGCTGTGCGGAGGCCGCGGGTTCAAATCCCGCCCAGTCCACCATTTTTCTAACCATAGGGCTTCGCTCTATTGGTATACCCAGGATGCATCACCTCGCTTCACTCGGTGATGCCTCTTAGATTACAGTGGGGCTGAATGTAGTGAAGCTCTGCTTGTTTTGATGAACCTTTTTCTAAAAGGTTCGTTTAAATCCCGCCCAGTCCACCATTTTTTGGTTTCTAAAAGTTTTAGTTTTATAATTTTATAAAATTTAATTAAAATATTTAAATATTTACATTAAGGTATTATATATCTTTTGAATAACTTCAACTTTTTTAACAACTTCAACTGCATCCCTACCTAAAACTCTAATCATCGGCTCTTTTCCTTCTCCTCCTCTATCATAAATAATGTCTGGAACTCCGCCGAATTTTTCACAGGCAAATTTTGTTCCCCATTCCATTGTTGAAACATTTGGCGGTTCTTCTTTCCTATCAAATGAAGAAACAGTAAATTTATCTTTTAGCATTTTTATTAACTCATCTTCATATTTTATGTTCATGCAAGCTCTTATCTCTGGATTAAATTTATTTGCAGATAAAATTATCTTTGCTATATGTTCAGATGCTCCAAACTCTATATCTCCAACGATATAAAAACTTCCAAGCTTATTTTTTATTATCCTCCCAGTTAATGCGGCAACATCTTTAAAATCCTTTGGAAATGGTAATGATTCAGCTATATTACTTCCAACTTCTGGAATTAATGTAAAGTTCATCTTTTTTAATAGATATACAGCATAGCTAAGGTTTTTTATCACTTTTTCTTTATTAATATATTTTGGGTTAGAGTTGTATCCAAACTTTGTTTTTTTGGCATATATAACTGAAGATAAAACAAATCTTTTTGCTTCTTTAATGGCATCTTCTAAATCATAGCCTTTAGATAAAAATGCAGTTATAGCTGTTGAATAAACACAGCCGGTTCCATGAACTTCTCTCTCAACCTTAAATCCTTTAAATGTATTTATATTTACTGAGCCTCTCTTTAAAATATCATCAATGCCAGTAACTAAGATGTATAAATCATCTTTAATCTTTAGATTATTATTTTTTACAAAATCAATGATTTTTTCATACTCTTCTCTATTTGGTGTAATTAAAAAGCTTTTATTGAAAAGTTCAGCATATTTTTCCATTAATTCTTCATCAACAAATGAAAACTTTGTTGTAGATGCAAGAACTGGGTCGCATATAACTCTTAAATCATATCTATCAATATATTTTAGCAAAATATCAATAGCTGGTTTTGTTAAAACTCCGGTCTTAACGTATTCAATATCAAACTCCTCAAAAATTGCCTTAAACTGCTTTTTTATATTCTCTTCTGGTAAATCAAATTTCTCATAAACCATTTTGTTATTTTGGGGAATTATTGATGTTGTTATTGTTGGACAATAAACTCCCAAAGTGTGGGCAGTTTTTACATCTGCGGAGATGCCAGCTCCACTTGTAGGGTCGTAGCCACCAACAGCCAAGATAACCATCAAAATCACCAAATTGTTAATTTTAAGAAAGAAAAAAGTTGCTATAAGGATTTTACATTTACTTCTCTTAAGCACTTCATAACTTTATTTATATTTTCTTCTAAAAATTCAATTTTTTCTAAATCTTCTTTAATTTTTTCGTCTTTAATTTCACCACTAAAAATTTTATTTTTAAGCTCATTTATAGTTTTAGCATTATATTTTTTTAATATTTCATTTAGTTCATTCTCAAGCTCTTTCAATTCTTCTAAAAATACTTTTTTCATTGAATTTATTATTAATTTTTCCATAGTTAGCCCTCTTTATAGAATTCAATTAATTCTTCCAATTTATTCAATGCCTTTCCACTATCAATGGATTTTTCAGCTAATTTTATCCCTTCTTCAACATCTTTAGCTTCTTCAGCAATATATAGGGCAAATGCAGAATTTAAAACAACAATATCCCTCTTAGCACCAACTTCCTCCCCTTCAAATATCGCCCTAATTATTTTAGCATTTTCTTCAGCATCTCCTCCTCTAATATCTTCTAATTTAGCTCTATTTATGCCAAAATCTTCTGGTTCAATGTAATAGCTCTTTACTTCTCCATTTCTTAGCTCAGATATCTTTGTTTTTCCAATGGTTGTTATCTCATCCATTCCACTACCATGCACTACTAAAGCCCCTTTTAAACCAAGATTCTTTAAAACATAAGCTAATTTTTCTGTTAATTTTTCATCATAAACTCCCATTAGTTGATAATTGGCATTTGCTGGATTTGTTAAAGGTCCTAATACATTGAAGACGGTTCTAATCCCCAATTCTCTTCTAACTGGGGTTGCATACTTCATTGCTGGGTGAAAATGTGGTGCAAATAAAAATCCAATACCTATCTTTTCTATTGATTCTTTAACTCTCTCTATAGGAACATTCAAATTAACTCCTAATGCCTCTAAAACATCTGCACTACCGCTTTTACTGCTAACTGCTTTATTTCCATGCTTTGCAACTGGAACATAAGCAGAGACTACAAAAGCAGTGGCAGTGCTTATATTAAAGGTGTTTAAGTTGTCTCCACCAGTTCCGCATGTATCTAACAACTTAGGAACATCTGGCTCTATTTTTAATGAAAATTCCCTCATAATTTTTGCAAAAGATGTTATTTCCTCAATTGTTTCCCCTTTCATTCTTAAAGCTGTTAATATAGCGGCTATTTGTGTTGGTTTTGCATTTCCACTCATAATTTCCTTCATAACTCCTTCTGCTTCCTTTTCATTTAAATCTTTAAATTCAATAACCTTTTTTAATGCTTCAGTAATCATGCTATCACCAACTTTATAGCATCTCAAAACCTATAAAAACTTATAAATAATTGCCATATATATAACTTTGAGCACTATAGTTTTTTGCAAAATATCTTGAAATGAATAAGGAAGCATGAAGCTTTATATTATAAAGCTTCAAATACACCTTTTTAATTTTAATAGGTTTGCAAAAAACTATAAATTTAGCAAGGTGATATTTTGTTATACAACATGGATGAGAGATTTGAAATTAAAGATATTGTTGCGAGAGAAGTTATTGACTCAAGAGGAAACCCAACAGTTGAAGTGGAAGTTATAACAAAAGGAAATGGTTATGGCTCAGCTATTGTTCCAAGTGGTGCATCAACTGGGACACATGAGGCATTAGAGTTGAGAGATAAAGAAAAAAGATTTGGTGGAAAAGGAGTTTTAATGGCTGTTGAAAATGTTAATTCAATAATTAGGCCAGAGATTTTAGGATATGATGCAAGAATGCAGAGAGAAATAGATAATATAATGATTCAATTAGATGGAACACCAAACAAATCAAAGTTGGGGGCTAATGCAATATTAGCTGTTTCTTTAGCTGTAGCAAAGGCAGCAGCGGCAACAGCAAAAATGCCACTCTATAAATATTTAGGAGGCTTTAATTCCTATGTTATGCCAGTTCCAATGATGAATGTTATCAATGGAGGAAAACATGCTGGAAATGATTTGGATTTGCAGGAGTTTATGATAATACCAGTTGGGGCTACATCAATTTCTGAAGCTGTAAGGATGGGTTCAGAGGTTTATCATGTATTAAAAAATGTTATCATGGAAAAATACGGTAAAAATGCTGTAAATGTTGGGGATGAGGGAGGTTTCGCTCCTCCATTAAAAACATCAAGAGAAGCATTGGATTTATTAACTGAGAGTGTTAAAAAAGCTGGATATGAAGATGAGATTGTCTTTGCCTTGGATGCTGCTGCTTCAGAGTTTTATAAAGACGGCTATTATTACGTTGAAGGTAAGAAATTAACAAGAGAGGAGCTTTTAGATTATTATAAGGCATTGGTTGATGAATATCCAATTGTCTCAATTGAAGACCCATTCCACGAGGAAGATTTTGAAGGCTTTGCAATGATAACTAAGGAGTTAGATATTCAGATAGTTGGAGATGATTTATTCGTTACAAACGTTGAAAGACTAAGAAAAGGTATAGAGATGAAAGCTGCAAATGCTTTATTATTGAAGGTCAATCAGATTGGAACTTTGAGTGAGGCTGTTGATGCTGCCCAATTAGCATTTAGAAATGGTTATGGAGTTGTAGTTTCACACAGAAGTGGAGAAACAGAGGATACAACAATAGCTGATTTGGCAGTTGCTTTAAACTCTGGGCAGATAAAAACAGGGGCTCCAGCAAGAGGAGAAAGAACAGCTAAATACAACCAGTTAATTAGAATTGAGCAAGAGTTAGGACTTAGCAAATATGCTGGAAGAAACTTCAGATGTCCATTCTAATTTTTCATAAAATTATTTTTTGTGTGGGATTGCATATGGATAATTTATACAATGACAAGCTTCCACTTGGTAACATTGGATACATTAGTGGGAAGTTTATTATTAAAAATAGAAAAATATACTTTTTTGAATGGGTTGAGTATATTATAAAAATAAAAGATAACATTAATAATGTTGAAATCTTTTTTGGTGATGAAAAAGCTCAAAAAATTGAAAATATTTTTAGATTTACATTTAAAAATTATGTTGGAAAATCAATTATAAAAATTTACAGAAATCAGGAACTTATTTTTGAAAAACCTATAGAGGTTGTGTCAGAGAAGTTTGCTAATATGTATAAAACCTCGGATGATTATGTAGAGACAATAATAAATAACTATGAAATTTTTATTTCATCATTAATTTCTGAAATATCTAAAAAATATCTTGAACTTCCGTTTAGTATTAAATCTCCAACAGGATTTGAATTTATTGAAAGTGACAAATCAATATCTGAATTCTTTGCATATCATTTTTTAAAAAATAACAAAGAAAAAATAATTTCATCTTATGAAGAAATTCTAAAAAATCCGCACAGAAAACTTATAGACAAAGTTGAGTGGGCTGATTATTGGGAAGTGAATGAAATTTCTGAAGAAACTATTTTTGGAATCATTCAACATCCAGAATATTTAATAAAAACATTTAATCCAGTTGCAGATAAATTTAATGGATATTTCCCACAAAAACTTCTTCAAAGAAAAAAATATGAAACTTTTGATACTTTAGAAAATCGTTTTATTAAATATTTCCTTAATGAGTTAATAATGTGGACAGAAAAAACTATAGAATTTTTAAAAAGTAATTTTGGTAATAAAAAAGATGATTTTATAAAGGAAATAATTAACAATTTACAAGAATTGTGTAGTTCACTTGGATGTTTTAGAAATAATCAAATATTTAGTGATGTAGGTGAATTAGACAGATTTCCATACACTTCACAAGTATTATTAAAGCGTTATGGTTATAAGGATTTATTTGAACTTTGGAGAGAATTTAGGACATATTATCCAATTTTCACTGAAATTAAAAAATGTATTGAAAATAAAGATATAGCAAAACTCTATGAATATTGGTGTTTCTTTAAACTTGTGGAAGAATTGGGCAATATATTTGGTATAGATGAATTAAAGATAGTTGTTGAACCTATTGGGGATTCGTCAGAGAGGAGTAATGTATATGCAAAATTTGATAATGGATGGAAACTATATTTTAATAAAAGATTATCTCCAAAAAAATACAGCTATTCTGTCTCTTTAAGACCAGATTTCTCACTATTTGATGAAAATAATAACTTAATTGGAGTTTTTGACGCAAAGTTTAAATTTGATATTCCAAAATTCAAAGAATTTGATGAGGAAGAAAAAGCATTTGAAAAAACCTATGATTTCAAAACTTGGGCAAAACTTGAAGATATCTATAAGATACATACTTATAGAGATGCTTTAAAAGTGAGATTTGCAGTTGTATTATATCCTGGAGAAAGAAGTGTTTTCTTTGATGTAGATGGAGGGAGGATTGAAGATTTCAGCTTAGAAAAATTGCTTAATGAAGATTATTGTGGGGTTGGTTATATAAGGTATCTACCAGAGGGGAGTAATTATGGAAAAAACTGTATGGATTGAGAGAATTAATATTAACAACCAAAAAATGAGAAGACACTTTGTGAATACTATTGAAAGGGGAGTTGTTGTTAATGAAGAATTTGAAAATATTCTAAAAGAGGCTTTTGGAGAACAATATAAAGAATTTATAGTTGAAGAAAACGGGCAAAAAATTATAAGATTTTGGGGAAAGAGTGGATTATATTCAAACCGTTCCTCTCCAAAATATGGAGATATTGTAGTTATTGTTCTATATAACCATGGAAATTATGAATCAAGTATGTATGTTGGTATAACAAGTAATATGGTTAAGAATGATAGATTAACAGAATATTTAAAGAGAAATCCGTCAACTACATGGGAAAATGCAGGCAGGTTTCCAAATGTATTTCTTATAAATGTTTCTAAGATAAATGACGAAAAATTAGCAAATGAAATTACTGATCTGTTTGAAAAAGGACAATTAATTCCTCCTCAGGGAAGTTTAGCAAAAGTCTCACTAAATGATTTTAGTGAAGAAAATAAGAAAAAATTATTAGAAATTCTGGAAAATTTGGGCTTTAACTTTAAAGTTATAGGCAATCAAAATACACTTCTTGAGGAGAGAGATATGGATTCTTTAGAACTTTTAGAGGTTTACAAATCAAAAGGTTATTATTTTCCATCTCATATAGTATCCCAATTTTATTCATCTTTAAAAACAAAAGGATTTGTAATTTTGTCTGGTTTGAGCGGAACAGGAAAGACAAAGATTGCCTTAAAATTTGCCGAGCTTTTAAATAAAGATAATGACAAAAATTACATTTTTCTTTCAGTTAGGCCAGATTGGAGAGATTCAAAACAATTACTTGGATATTACAATCCACTTGATAATAAATATTATAAAACCCCACTTTTAAAGCTGATATTAAGGGCTATTGAAGATTACGATAAAAATAAAGAAAATGCAAGTCCGTACTTTGTAATCCTTGACGAGATGAACTTGGCTCATGTTGAATACTACTTTGCAGATTTTTTAAGTGTTTTGGAAAGTGGTAGGGACAAAGATGGATTTACAAGAGAAAGTATAAAACTTCACAATATTGATGAGGTTGAAACTAATCAAAAAATCCCTAAAGAAATTAAACTTCCCCCAAACCTCTACATTATAGGGACTGTAAATATAGACGAAACGACTTATATGTTTAGTCCAAAGGTTTTAGACAGGGCATTTATCATAGAATTTTATGATGTTGATTTAGATAACTATCCTCCAGAAGAGCAGAACATTTCAGATGATACCATTTCAGAGATTAGGAATTTAATATATAATGATTTAAAAAGACAGGGAAAATTCTTAGCAGTTTCAAAAGATGAATTAAATAATGCAATAAGAGATTTACCAAATAATTACAAAGAAATTCTAAAAAACCTTAATAAAGCATTGGAAGTTTATAACTTACATTTTGGTTATAGAGTTTTTGATGAAATATGCTTATTTTTCAAAAATGCTAAAGAGAGTTGGGAAAAAGGAATAATCAACTTTAAAGATAAAGATGAAATATTTGATTTAGCAATGTTAATGAAAATTCTCCCAAAATTTCATGGTAACAGAAGAAAACTTGAAAAACCTTTAATTGAAATTCTTAAAATATGCTTAAAGGATGAAAAAGAGATTGAGGAAATTAATTATGAAAAAATTATAGATATGTTGAAAAATTGGGATAATAAAAAAGGGAAATTTAGATTCCAACATACTGGAAAGAAAGTTTTAAGGATGTTAAGACAACTTTATGAAATTGGATTTGCATCATTTGGATAACTAAAGCATTTGGGTGAGACTATGGATTTAGAGAAATTAATAAAAATTGGTGAGAGAGAGGGATTTGAAACAGAAGTTCTTTTTGTTAAATCTTATGATGTGAGTGTTGATTTAGATGGGAAGAGTGTAGATAGTTTTCAAACAGGAATTTCCTATGGTATTGGAGTTAGAGTTATAAAGGATGGAAAGGTTGGTTTTGCCTATGCAAATAAGTTTGATGAAAATATTGTTTATAAAGCCATGAAAAATTTGGTTGAAGATAAATATACAAAATTTGCTGAACCGCAAAAGTATAAAGAGCCAAAGGGAATGTTTTATAAAGAAATTTTAGATTTGGATGAAGAAAAATTGTTAGAAGACCTAATAACCATGAGAGATATTGCCTTAGATAATAATGCCATTGTTTTAAGTGGAGGAATTTCTAAAGAAGTTGGATATGCAAGGTTGATAAATTCAAATGGTGTGGATGTTGAGGAAGAAGATACTTATTTCTCTGCTTCAATATCTATAATGTATAATGGAGAAACATCTTATGAAAGTAAAACTCAGCATAATATTTTTGATGTTGAGGAAATTAGCTATAAAGCATTAGATTTAGCTAAAAAATCAGCAAATGGAAAAGCTATTTCATATAAAGGAAATATAGTTTTATCACCAAGGGCATTGTATGATTTGTTAGCTTACACTTTAATGCCAGCATTCAGTGCTGAGAATGTTCAGAGAGATAGAAGTATTTTAAAAGGAAAAATTGGAGAGCAGATTTTTAGTGAAAATATAACAATAATTGATGATGGAACTTTAGATTATGCTTTATACTCTTCAAAGTGTGATGGAGAAGGGACAAGAACTCAAAGAACAGTTTTGGTTGAAGATGGAGTTTTAAAAAATTATTTGTATGATATAAAGAGAGCCAATAAAGAAGGAAAAAGCTCAACTGGAAACTGTTCAAGGGGTTATAGCTCTCTACCTTATGTCTCACCAACAAACTTTATTATTAAAGAAACAAAAAATAGCTTAGATGACTTTGATGAATATGTCTATATTAATGGAGTTATCGGCTCTCATACATCAAATCCAATAACTGGAGATTTTGCTGTAGAAATACAAAACTCATACTATTACAAAAATGGAGAGATAATCCCAATTAAAAAAGGAATGTTTGGTGGAAATATATTTGAGATGTTTAAAGAGGCGATTCCATTAAATGATGTTGAGCAGAGGGGTAAGTTAATCTCTCCATCAATTGTATTCAAAGGAGAGATTGTTAATTAATAAATTCATATAAACAAATTAACAAAACCCATATATAACTTTTTGGCAATATATGTAGTTAAAAATATACACATTGTATTAGGATATTATATTTTAAGTTATATTTATTTTAAGTTAAGTTTGGAAAATTACATGTTATTAAGAGATTACAAATTTGTTTTTAGGGTGAAATAATGCCAATGGGTTTGGGAGTTCATTATGTAGGTAGTGAGGGAGTAGCTATAAGTCCATTTTATAGCATTCTTTGGATGATTATTTGGATTGCCATTATTGCTGTAATATTGTATATACTAATTTCCCCATTAAAAAAACAATCAAATGCAATAGACAATGAAAAGCTTATAAAAATAGAGAAGGATGTTGAGGAGATAAAAGAAATTGTTAGAGAGTTAAAGAAGAAATGGGAAGAGATAGAGTGATTTTATGAAGTTGATAGATGTAGTTAAAATGGGAGAGGCATTGTCTAATCCAATAAGGGTTAAGATGCTATATATCTTAAATAAACAACCAAAAAATATTTATGAATTAGCTAAGGAGTTGGAATTATCAAGACCTGTTGTCTATGCCCATTTAAGAAAATTAGAAGATGCTGGTTTAGTTGAGAGTGATTTAGTTTTAGAAGGAAGTAGAGCAAAGAGAATTTATAAAGCAAAAGAATTCAAATTTTATATTGATAATGAGATTATAAAAAATTTATTTGAGGATGAATAGCTATTCTTTTATTCTTTCAATCTTTCTTTTAAATAATCAACAAGCTCATCTATTTTAACTCTAACTTGCTCTCTTGTATTTCTTTCTCTAACAGTTACAGTTTTATCCTCTAATGTTTGTCCATCTACTGTTATACAGAATGGAACCCCTATTTCATCAGCTCTCATATATCTTCTTCCAATAGCTCCACTATCATCATACTCAGCTATAATACCATTTTCTCTTAGCATTTGCTCAATTTCCTTAGCTATTTTTGGCATATCATCTTTATTGACTAATGGTAAGACATAAGCTTTTATAGGGGCTATTGATGGCTTTAAATCTAAATAAACTCTATCCTCTTCCTCTCTGTATGAATGCTCCAGTAAGCAATAGGTAATTCTATCAATTCCATAGGATGGTTCTATAACGTGTGGGATAACTTTCTCTCCTTTAATAACTTTTTTAACCTTTTTAATTTCAACATAATCTTTTAGAATTTCAAATTCTTTTCCATCAATGTTTATTGTTATTTTACCATCTTTTTCAATGTTTTTAACAAACTCTTCTTTCTCTTTTTCACTTAAATTGTTTATATATGCTTCAATTGCTTTTGTATCTTTCTTGAATATCCTTCCAACAACTTTATAATTTAGATTTATTTCATAGGTTTCTATCTCTCTTTCCTCATCAAGCTCAACAAATACTGAGAGCTCAACGCCACTATGTGAAGAATGGCTTCTTAAATCGTAATCTGTTCTATCAGCTATTCCCACACACTCAATCCATCCAAATCTTTCTGTATATATTTCAGCATCCCAACAGTCAATAGCATAGTGTGCCATTTCGTTTGGGAGGTGTTGTCTAAATCTAATTTTATCTTTATCAATTCCAATTGCTTCTAAAAACCTCTTTGTTAAAGCTATAAAGTAGGCAATTGTCTGATGCCTTATAATTCCCTTCTCAACAGCCTCTCCAATACTTATCTTAATTACCTTTTCATCCTCACTTAAGTTTTCATCCATCTGTCTTTCAGCTGGCAGTAATGGGACAACTTCATCCTTAACCAAATCAAATTTTTCATGCTCCTTTCTTTCTGGATGAACGAAATATTCAATCTCTGCCTGTGTGAATTCTCTCAACCTAATAACTCCCTGTCTTGGGGAAATCTCGTTTCTATAACTTTTACCAATTTGAACTACACCAAATGGTAGTTTATTTCTAAAGAATTGGGCTAATCTTCTAAACTGTATAAATATTCCCTGTGCTGTTTCAGGTCTCATGTATCCTGTTCTCTTTCCTCCCGGCCCTATAGATGTGACGAACATTAAGTTGAATTTCTTAACCTCTCCAAGCTCTCCTCCACATTTTGGACATCTTATATCGTGTTTTCTAATAAGCTCTTCCAATTCTTTTAATGTTTTTCCTTCAGTATCTACATCTACAAACTCTTCAATTAAGTGGTCAGCTCTAAATGATTCTAAACAGTTTTTACACTCAACAATTGGGTCTGTAAAGTTATCAACGTGCCCAGATGCCTTTAAAACTTCGTAGGGTGTTACTGTTGGGCTTTCAATCTCATAAAATCCTTCTTTAACAATATACTGCTCTCTAAACTTTGATATGATGTTATTTTTTAATAAACATCCTAAAGGTCCGTAATCAACAAATCCAGCAATTCCTCCGTAAATCTCAAATGAACTCCATAGATAACCTCTTCTTCTTGCTAAATCCATGATTTTCTCATAGATATCTTTGCTCATTCAATCACCATGATAAGATTTTTAGGTATTTAGATTAAAATGAGGGTTGCATATATAATTTACTGTAATATTTTTAAAAATGCAATTTATAAGATTTTGAATAAAGTAATTTGGGGAGAGGATTCTATGGAGGAAAATAATCTTAAGTGGTGGGAGTATTTTATTATTGGATTGGTTAGCATATTGATTATTGAAGGTATATTAAAAATACTTACAACATTTGGCATTGGATATGGGGTATTATTAAGTATAATGTTATTTTTGTTCGTAGTTTTATTGATACAGGTAGAAAAAATTGTTAGCTTATTCTTAGGTAAGGTTGTAGATAACGAAGAATTTAGTGGCAAAATTAAAGAATATGGTTTAATCAAACAGTTAATTAATATATGGAACAATAAAATTAAAAGATATTCTTATTATTTGGTGTTAGTGTTTATTTTTACTCCGTATGTGTGTATGGGGGAAACTAAGGTAATAGATTATCTTTTAGGATTTATTGCAACTTATATAAACCTGAATAATGTAGTATCTTACTTAAATACAATAGCCACAGTTGTTGGTGCAGTAAGTGCTATTGTTATTACAATTACTGCTATAGTTATTCAACATGTTTCTGCAGAACGAGGTTATGTTCTGATGGAATTATTCTTTAGGGAGAAAATATTTTGGGAATATCTAATTTTAAATATAGCCACAATTATATTATCTGTGATGTGTATTATCTTTCTCCCAATAGATAACAGTTTTATAACAACTTCTATCTTATCTATTCTAACAATAATGATGATATTATGTTTTTTAACGCTATTTCCTTATCTATTGAGAGCTATTGATTATTTAAAGCCAGATAAGTGTATTGAATTAGTATTATATAAAAATTCAAATAAAATGAGTGATGAGAGAATATATACGGCATATAAAATTATTAAAAAATTTATAGAACTAAAAGAAATGGGTGCAGTAATTGAGGGAATCAACGGGCTAAATAATAGTTTTATTAAATTATATAACAAATATAAAAATGAACCTAATGCTAACAAATTTTTTGAGAGTAATTTATACAGTATTATTGGATTTATAGATACATATATAAATGCATTAGAAAAATATGATATATTAAAAGAACCTTATTGGCATAGAGTTTTGGAAACTTCGATAGATACACTATGTAAAATTGCAGAGATAAAAATAAAAGATGGCAAAGATATTCACTGGGAAATAGAAACAATAATTATGATTTATGTTAAATTTATGTCAATAAATGTTGATGATAGCGGAATTAAAGGATTTAAAATTGTATTTACAAAAAAGATAATTGAATCTATAGGAGAGCTTTTTAAATATAGTATGTCATTGGATGTGTCATACCGTAGAGCTTTTAATACCATTTCATCCGAAATAATTTCTGAATATAAACGGTCTAAGGACGGTGTTTATTTGTGGTTATTAGAAGAACTTCTTGAAAAAATATACAATCCTGATGGAGAATACAAAACGGTGAAGAATGCTATAAAAGACAACAGTTACCAATTTATATTGAGTGATATTAATAATTTAAAAGAAAAAATTGAAAAGTTAGATAATAAGTGCAGTTATACGGCAATAGGTGAAAATTCAGAGGACATTAAATTCACCATACACCGACCTGAAATTAATCAAATTAATGATAAAATATATGACATCTATAAAGTCATGTTAGAGGAATCATTCGATTTAGGAAGATACGATATTTTTCACTATGTTATAGATAATTTAAGGCAAACTAACAAAAGATATTTATTAGATATAGCAAATAAATTTTATATTCCAATTAACACTACAGAAAAAAACAGTCATGGTGTAAAGATTTACACAACTTTTAAAACTTCAGATGATGGAGAAAAAATTAAAAATATGTTGTATTTAGCATATTTTGATGGAGATACTTTAAAATATAAATTACTTATGGACGTATTAAAGTTCAAAGACCAAAATGATTTAATCTACATAACTAATGACTTAAAAAAATATCCAATAGAAGAAATCAAAAAAGCAAAAGAAGAATTAGAAAAAGATTTATCAAAATATGTAAAAGAAGATGAAATAGAGAGAGTTAGAGAAAATCTAAACAAAATCTTTGAATCATTATCAAAAATAAATAAATCATAATTTTCACCATAATACTGTCTCTTCCTTATCTATCCTATCTAATATAAATATCATCAATGATGAAGCAATTAAGTCAGCAGTAGTTCCGGGATTTAACTTATTTCCTTCTTTTGATAAATATTTGTCAAATTCTTTGACTTTTTCCTCTTTAAAGTTATTTAATACATCTTCAGCCATTTTAGAAACTTTTAAAGCTGTTTCAAAACCTCTCTTTCTCGCAATTAATGTATCAGGATATTTAGCCAATAGGTTTAAAAATGTTTTTGTTACAGCTAAGTTTATGTTGTTGAGTTCATCATAATACTTTTTTAATAAATTGTATCCTTCAAATGAAATTTTAAAGTTATCAACCCACTCTTTACTTATATTATCCCACTCTGCAGATATTTTATAAACATCTAAAAGAGTTAAACCTTTCTCAATAAGTTCTTTTTTTGCATCTTCTGAAGTAACATCAGGCCCTTTCTTTGGTTTATTGACATAAGCCATCGCTATATTTATTGCATCATAGACATTTAAAGCATCTTCGACAGTTGTATTTTCGGCAATTTTCTTTAAATTATCTTTCAACTTATTTTCATCAAAACTATCTAATTTTCCAGCCGCCATTGCTATAGGGATGTGAAGCATTATAATTCCTAAATTTGCATTAGTTGGAGACCATTTTTTGCTCTCAATTACTGCCTTTTTTATATATAATCCAACATCTTTATCTTTTTGAGCCGCTTCATAAACCACATTTCCAAATGCAATTCCAGAGTTTATAAAGTGATGATATTTGATGTCTCTATAATCCCTATTTCTATGAACATTTCCAGGTTTGAAAGAGCTAACTTCTAAACAACAGGCAATTTGTGATGCTTTCATTATATCAAAAGGATTCATGTTTTCACCAAAATTTTTATATATTTGAGTAATTATGTAAGTATTTAATTTTTGTATTCATGTTTGATTATGGGGGCAACTATGGGGACTTTAGAACTAATTTTGCTGATATTGATTTTATTTCTCACTCCTTATTTGATAGCACTCTTTATAATTTTTGGACCTCCAGATAGTATTATAGATTACATTTTATACAAAAAATACAAAAAAGCAAAGGAAGAATGGCATTATATAACCTCAACAGACATTGGGATGAATAGAAGCAGATGGATTTTTATATTAATGGTAGAAATAATTGCTTTATTTTTTGGATTTTATATTTTAATCAATATAAATCATCCGCATGATGAAATATTAACATTTTCGCTTATATTTTTATTTATTATGTCCATTTATGACAAACTCAATCCTGCTTCTGGAACTGTTGAGATTTATAAAGAAGGAATTGCCGTATATATTAAAATATTCAACACTTTAAAACCATTTTTAAACTACTACCTTGTTTTACCTTGGAAGTTCTTTAAAGGATACAAATTAAAAGTTAGTAAGAAAAATATAAAATATGTTGTCTTAATTCCAAAATCTAAGCTGTTTTTTGATATTTATCTAATAGACGAAGATGGAAAAGTTGAAGAAGCCATTAAAAACTATTTAAATCATATTCAATAAAAACTTTTTAAATTCTTCAAAAGCTCTTTTTCTATGGGATATTTCACTTTTTTCTTCTGTAGTCATCTCTGCAAAAGTTCTTTCTTCTCCTTCTGGAATAAAGATGCCATCATAGGCAAATCCATATCCTTTACTTCTTATTTCTTCTGCAACTCTTCCTTTAACAATTCCTTTAAATAATCTAACTCCATTTTCATCACAGTAACCAATAACTGTTTTAAAATAGGCGTTTCTATTATCTTTACCTTCTAAAAGTTTTAAAATTCCTTCATTTCCTATTGTTTCCTGAACAAACTTTGAATATGTTCCTGGAAATCCGTTTAAAGCTTCAACAAAAAACCCGCTATCTTCAACAATAACTGGTTTTTTTATTTTTTCATAAACCCACTTTGCCCCAAATTCAGCAACTTCTTCTAATGTTCCCTGAATTTCAGGATATTCAATCTTTATCTGCTCAATTTCTATATCTTTTAAATCTTTTAAAATAATATTTGCTTCTTTAATTTTATTTGGATTTCCAGTAGCAAAATAGATTTTCATGCTCTCACCAAAATTTTATAAAGATGATGTCCCCCCAGTTTAACACCCTCTCTCATCCTTAGCTCTGCCATGTCAAGAGAGCTAACCCACTGGGGGGTATTAGTACTCTAAATAATAAAGAGTTATTTAATTATTTGCCAATATATCTATTAATTTAAATTAATTAATATAATTCTCTAAAATAAAAAATGGTGCAGGGGAGGGGATTTGAACCCCCGAACCCCTTCGGGACCGGATCTTAAGTCCGGCGCCTTTGGCCAGGCTTGGCGACCCCTGCACCGTAAGCGAATCACCGCAAGCGAATTATAGAATAGATGAACTCATATATATACTTTTCGGTTCTATGTAAAAGATAAACATATATTAATAAGTTTTTTCTATAATAGTAAAAAACCTATTTTAATAGGAAATTTATTTCCTGAGGTAAAGTATGAAAAAGTTAAAGAGGATGACCTTAATTTTATACAACTCTTATGATAAAACAAGATGGCATGAGGCTCATAAAAGAGCTATAGCAAGAGCAGCTCCAATATGTTATGCGTTTGATTGCAACTTGGCTATAATGGATTTTCCATGTGAAATGGAAGATATTTTAAATATAAAAACAACCATTGGTAATTCTGGAGAATACTTGGAGAAATTAATTGAAAAAAATAGATTTTTTATTGTTGATAAATTTCTTCCTCAATTTGGAATTCCAATTGCTTCAACTTCTAAGCCAGATGAAAAAAAGGTTATAACCCCATTAGATACTGCCTATTTATTAAAGAAAAAGCCAGTTGGGATATATGTTGGACTTGGAAGGCATGGGTTACCAAAAGATATAATGGAATCATGCACTTACCATTTAGATATTACTGAAAAGAGGGTGTCTTTAGAAACTTGCACAGCCATTGGCTGTATTCCAGCTGTTATATACTGTCACACTAAATATCTCTGATATCTAAAAATAGTGATAGACTTGAAGGATAAAAAATTTTATATACTTGCTCTATTTTTAAAATATTACCAATAACTGCAGGTGGAAGTATGAGTGTTAGTGTTATGGATGCAATAAAAGAGGTAAAATTAGCTGAAGAGCAGGCAGTTAAGGAAATAGAAGAAGCAAAAAATAGAGCTGAGCAGATAAAGGCAGAAGCAATTGAAGAAGCAAAAAAACTTATTGCTGAAACTGAAGAGGAAGCAAAAAAACTTGTTGAAGAAATGATTAAAAAAGCAGAGGAAGAGGCAAAAAAAGAAGCTGAAAAGATTATTGAAGATACAGAAAAAGAGGTAAAAGAGATTATATCAATCGCTAAGGTTAAGATACTCTCGTTGAAGTTATCAGAGATTCTTGAAATCTAAATTAACAAGGTGATTTTAGTGAGACCTGTAAGAATGAAGAAACTAAAAGCGGTGATATTGGATGAAAAAATTGATAATGTTGTAAGAAGCTTGCATGAAGCGGGAATTGTTGAACTCTGTGATTTATCTGAAAAATTGGAAGATTTGGAATGGAAGACATTGTTATCACCATCATCATCAGCTGATTATGTTAGAAATGTTACAACATTGATGATAAGGGCTGGTAGAGTATTGGATATGTTTTCAAGTGTTAGCCAGAAAGAGACAAGTATAAAAGATATTCTAAACCCAAAACCTGTTGAAAAGAAGAAAGTCTCGTTCAACTCTTATAAAGAAGTTATTGAATATGCTGAAAAGATATTAAATGAGATTAGCAAAGAAGTTGATGGACCAGCTGAGAAATTATCAGAGTTGGATAACAAGAAATCCAAGTTGTTGCAGTTGAGAGAGCAAATATCTTACTTAAAAGGTTTAGAGTTTGATTTAAAATATCTTGGCTCTGGAGAGTATGTGTTTATTGGAGCTGGAAGTGTTCCTAAGGAAAGAGTTGATGAATTGAAAGTAGAGCTTGACAAAGTGGCAGATGGATACATTGAAGTATTTACTGGAAATGAATTTGAAAAGGATAAGAAGATTAGAGTTCCAATTGTATTTGTTACATTAAAAGAGAAGCTTGAGAATGTTTTATCAGAGATTAGAAAGTTTGAATTTGAAAGATATGACATAAGTGATGTAGAAGGAACACCAAGTGAGGCATTATCAAAGATAGAAAGTGAATTAAAAGCGATGGAATCAGAAAGAAACAGCTTAGTAGAAAAATTAAAAGCATTGGCAGAGAAATGGGAAAAGGAATTGTTGGCTGTCTATGAATTGTTATCAATAGAAAAAGCAAGAGGAGATGCATATTCACAATTTGGTAGAACAAATAGAACTTACTACATAGAAGCATGGGTTCCTGCAAGAGATGCTGAAAAAGCTAAGAGCTTAATTGAAAACTCAGCAGATGGCTTTGCATTTGTTGAAATAACTGAGCCAGATGAACCAGAAGAGAAAATACCTGTCCTCCTTGACAATCCAAAGGTTATTAAACCATTTGAGATGCTCACAGAGATGTATGCTCTACCAAAATACAATGAAGTTGACCCAACATTATTGTTAGTTCCAGGTTTCTTGCTGTTCTATGGAATTATGCTAACAGATGCAGTTTATGGTTTGCTATTAACTCTAATTGGTTTATGGATTTGGAAGAAGATGGGTAAAGTTAGTGAAGGAGCTAACAAACTTGGTTATATCTTAACATTGGCTGGAATCTCAACAATTGTAATGGGTATTATAACAGGAGGTTACTTAGGGGACTTCTTATTACAGTTCTTGAATATAAATATCTACGACTACGGATTAGCGTTAGTTAACCCATTGGGAGAGAGTAAATACATTCCAAATGGTCCAATAGCAATATTAGGATTCTCTATAGCTGTTGGGGTCTTGCATCTATTGATTGGATTGATAGTTGGATTTATGGAAAATATGAAAAAAGGTAATAAAGAAGAGGCAATATTCAATCAAGGAATTTGGATATTCTTAATATTGGCATTGATTATTGGATTATTATTCCCAGTAAGCCCAATATATGGAATATCAGCAATAATATGGGGAGCTATAGCTGTTGTTGTAATACTATGTGCAATTAAAGGATTCAAAGAAAATGGAATTATGGGAGCTGGTTTAGGAGTTATGGATATAACAGGATTCTTAGGAAACGTGTTATCTTACGCAAGATTGTTGGCTCTCTGTTTAGCTACTGGAGGTTTAGCAATGGCAGTAAACATTATGGCTAAGCTTGTTGGAGATTCCATTCCAGTAATTGGAATAATAATTGCTCTGCTCATACTATTACTTGGGCATGCATTCAACTTCGTAATGAATGGGTTAGGAGCGTTTATCCACTCTCTAAGATTGCACTACGTAGAGTTCTTCAGCCAGTTCTATGAAGGTGGAGGTAAGAAATTCACACCATTTAAGGCAAATAGAGAATATACTACTGCATAATTCCTTCTAAGATTATTTAAATCTTTCCAATACTCGATATAACAATAAAATATAAAAATAAAAAATACAACTTAAAACTTAATAAAATTGAGGTGATATTGTATGGTAGACCCTTTAATCTTAGGAGCTGTTGGTGCTGGTTTAGCAGTCGGTATTGCTGGTTTAGGTTCTGGAATTGGGGCAGGAATTACAGGAGCAAGCGGAGCAGGAGTTGTTGCAGAAGACCCTAATAAATTCGGTACTGCAATTGTCTTCCAAGCATTGCCACAGACCCAAGGTTTGTATGGATTCTTAGTTGCAATCCTTATATTGTTCGTCTTTAAGACAGCTTCACCTTGGGCAATGTTTGCAGCTGGTTTGGCAGCTGGTTTAGCAGGTTTATCAGCTATTGGTCAGGGGATAGCTGCTTCAGCTGGTTTAGGTGCAGTTGCTGAAGATAACAGCATATTTGGTAAAGCGATGGTCTTCTCTGTCCTTCCAGAAACCCAGGCAATCTATGGTTTATTAATAGCTATCTTATTATTAGTTGGTGTCTTTAGCGGTCCAGGTTCAACAGAGATAGCTGCTTTAGGGGCAGGGTTTGCAGTTGGTTTTGCTGGTCTCTCTGGTATCGGGCAGGGTATTACAGCTGCTGGAGCTATTGGAGCTACAGCAAGAGACCCAGATGCTATGGGTAAAGGGTTAGTCTTAGCAGTTATGCCAGAGACATTCGCTATCTTTGGTTTGTTGATAGCAATCTTAATCATGCTCATGGTATAAATCAACTAAACCCTTTTTGAATTTTAATAAATTTTTTAAATCTTTTAAATTTAATTTTAACAGGTGAAATTGATGGGAGTTGATAAAATAAAATCAAAGATATTGGAAGATGCTAAAGCAGAGGCAAATAAAATAATCTCAGAAGCTGAAGCAGAAAAAGCTAAAATCTTAGAAAAAGCAAAAGAAGAAGCAGAAAAGAGAAAAGCAGAGATATTAAAGAAAGGAGAAAAAGAAGCAGAAATGACTAAGAGTAGAATTATTTCAGAGGCAAAATTAGAGGCAAAGAAAAAGTTATTGGAAGCTAAGGAAGAGATTATAGATATGGCAATAGAAAAATTAAAAGAAGAGCTTGTTAAACTGCCTGAACAACCAGAATATAAAGATAAATTAGTAAACTTAATAAGAGATGGAGCTGTCTCATTAGGAGGAGGAGAGTTAGTTGTAAGATTAAACAGAAGGGATATGGATATTATTGATGATGCAACATTGTGGTATTTAGAAAAAGAAGTAGAAAACATGACAAAGAAAGTAACTGTATTGAAGAAGGGAGAGCCAGTAGATATTACTGGAGGATGTGTAATAGAAACTGCTGATGGATTGAAATCATTAGACAATAGCTTAGAAGCGATATTCAACAGGAACTTAAATGTAATTAGGGCGAGAATTACAGAGAAGTTATTCTAAAGGTGATGCCTGATGGCGATAAACATAGAGACGTTATTAAATTTGGAAACATTGTATTCAACATTAATGACATATTTTGACAATCCTCTCACTTTACTCATTGTTATAGCAACTGTCATCATTGTTCTTATTGTGATTGTATGGATTACAAAGATGGTTATTGATTTAGCTCCTTATGCTTATGTCAATGCAAGAATAAGAAGTAGGGAAGCAAGATTACTTGATGATGCTAAGTTGAATGAATTGATAGAATCTGGTAGCTTAGAGGAATTGGTTGGACTATTAGAAGATACTGATTATGGGCAGTATGTTGTAGAGGTTATGAATGAATTAAAAGACCCTGTTGCTGTTGAAAAGGCATTAGATATGTATTTAGCTGACTTGTATGCTTTAATATATAGAATATCCCCAGACAACGCAAAGAAAGTTTTAAAAGTATTTGCTAAGAAATTTGACATCAAAAATATAAAAACATTGATTAGAGCTAAGTTTGTTGGATTAAATGCTGAAGAAACATACAGCTTATTAATCCCGTTAGGAAACATACCAGTTGAAAAATTAAAAGAATTATCTGAAGTCAAAACAGTAGAAGAGGTTATTAGAGGTTTAGACGGCACAGAATACTTTAAGGTATTGCAGGAAGAGTTATCAAATTATGAGCAAACATCTAACATAATAGGGTTTGAATTGGCATTAGATAAGTATTACTTGGAAAGTTTAAGAAAGACAATAATGACTGAGGGTAAAGAGGAGGACATCTTTAGAGAGTTTGTAGGAACATTAATTGATGTAGAAAACTTAAAAGTTATATTAAAAGGTAAAGCTGATGGTTTGTCAGCAGATGAACTCAGCAGATATGTATCTTTAACTGGCTATGAATTAGCTTCATGGAAGTTGAAGGATTTAATGAGTGCTGGTGGAATAGAGGGAGTTTTAAGTGGTTTGGAAGGGACAAGTTATGCTGAAGTTCTATCTGAAGCAATGGAAGAATTTGAAAAAACAAAATCCATATATGCCTTTGAAAAGGCATTAGATAAATTCGTATTAGAAAAGGGTAAGAAGTTATCAACAAGAAAACCATTTGGTGTTGGACCAATTATTGGTTTAATTGTTAGCAAAGAGCTTGAAGTTAAAAATCTTAAGGTAATAATTAAAGGTAAAATAGAAAACTTAAAGCCAGAAGAAATCAGAAGCTTGCTCATATCTTTATAGGTGAGGTAAATGAAAGTTGGTGTTGTTGGCGATAGAGAAACAGCCATTGGTTTTAGATTGGCTGGTTTAACTGATGTTTATGAAGTTAAGAATGATGAAGAGGCAGTTAAAGCTATTAATGAACTTGCAAACAATGAAAATATTGCCTTTATAATTATCACAGAAAGAATAGCTGAAAGTATAAAAGATAAGATAAAAAATATAGATAAGGTTATTGTTGAAATCCCAGATAAGCATGGTAAGCTCGATAGAATAGACCCAGTTAAAGAGTTAATAAGAAAAGCAATTGGAGTTTCAATGAAATAATTCTATAATTAATTTAATAACCTATAAATAACACTTTAAATCTATTTGGATAAAAACAAATAATCATAAAGTGAGGTAGAGAATATGCCAGTTGTTGGTAAGATTATCAAGATTGCAGGACCTGTCGTCGTTGCAGAAGGAATGAAAGGAGCTCAGATGTATGAGGTCGTTAAGGTAGGAGAAGAAAAATTAACTGGAGAAATTATTCAGTTGCAAGATGATAGAGCAGTTATTCAGGTTTATGAGGAGACATCAGGGGTTAAGCCAGGAGAACCAGTTGTTGGGACTGGAGCACCATTATCAGTTGAGTTAGGGCCTGGAATGTTAAGAGCTATGTATGATGGTATTCAAAGACCATTAACAGCAATTGAAGAGAAAACAGGTTCAATCTTTATCCCAAGAGGAGTTGATGTCCCTGCATTACCAAGAGATATAAAATGGGGATTCAAACCAACTGTAAATGAAGGAGATTATGTTGAAGAAGGAGATATAATTGGAACTGTTGATGAAACACCTTCAATAGTTCACAAAATCTTAGTTCCTGTTGGAGTTAAAGGAAAAATTGTTGAAATAAAAGAAGGTAAATTTACAGTTGAGGAAACAGTTGCAGTTGTTGAATTAGAGAATGGAGAAAGAAAAGAGTTGACAATGATGCAAAAGTGGCCTGTAAGAAAAGGAAGACCATACAAAGAGAAGTTACCACCAAAAATCCCAATGATTACAGGGCAGAGAGTAGAGGATACTTTCTTCACATTAGCTAAGGGAGGAACAGCAGCAATTCCAGGTCCATTCGGTTCTGGAAAAACAGTTACTCAGCACCAGTTGGCAAAGTGGTCAGATGCTGACGTTGTCGTTTACATTGGATGTGGAGAAAGAGGAAACGAGATGACAGAGGTTACTGAAGAGTTCCCACACTTAGAGGACATTAAGACCGGAAACAAATTGATGGATAGAACTGTATTAATTGCAAACACATCAAACATGCCTGTCGCTGCAAGGGAAGCATCTGTCTATACAGGAATTACAATTGCAGAGTACTTCAGAGATATGGGTTACGGGGTTTTATTAACAGCAGATTCAACATCAAGATGGGCAGAGGCAATGAGAGAAATTTCAGGTAGATTAGAGGAGATGCCAGGGGAAGAAGGATATCCAGCATACTTAGCTTCAAGATTAGCTCAGTTCTATGAAAGGGCTGGAAGAGTTATCTGTTTAGGGAAAGATAACAGAGAAGGATTCGTTTCAATTGTCGGAGCAGTTTCACCACCAGGAGGGGACTTCTCAGAACCAGTTACATCAAACACACTAAGAATTGTTAAGGTATTCTGGGCATTAGATGCAAACTTAGCAAGAAGAAGACACTTCCCAGCTATCAACTGGTTGCAGAGTTATTCATTGTATATTGATGATGTTACAGAGTGGTGGAACACAAACACAGGTCCAGACTGGAGGCAGTTAAGAGATGAAGCAATGGGATTGTTGCAGAAAGAAGCAGAGTTACAAGAGATT
This sequence comes from Methanocaldococcus bathoardescens, assembly GCF_000739065.1. Taxonomy (GTDB): domain Archaea; phylum AGJL01; class Methanococci; order Methanococcales; family Methanocaldococcaceae; genus Methanocaldococcus; species Methanocaldococcus bathoardescens. The sequence goes on from NZ_CP009149.1 coordinate 1,554,838, forward strand.
GTTCAGTTAGTTGGGCCAGATGCATTGCCAGATAAAGAAAGAGTTATCTTAGAAGTTGCAAGAATGCTCAGAGAGGATTTCTTACAGCAAGATGCATTCGATGAAGTAGACACTTACTGTCCACCAATGAAACAATACTTAATGTTAAAGATAATTATGACATTCTACCAAGAGGCATTGAAAGCAGTTGAAAGAGGAGTCGAACCAGCTAAGATTTTAAAGGTTTCAGTCAAACAAGATATTGCAAGAATGAAATATATCCCACACGATGAGTTCATAAATGTTAAATCAAAAGAGATAATGGAGAAAGTTAAGAATGAATTAGGTTCATTAAACTAAATTAACTAAAAACTTAATTCTTTCTTATCATTACAAACTTTTTATTGAGAGGTGATGAAAGTGGCAGCAACTACATCAGCAATAGAATACTCATCAGTTAAGAGTATTGCAGGGCCATTATTAATTGTTGAAGGTGTTGAAGGAGCAGCTTATGGAGAGATTGTTGAAGTTATCTGCCCAGATGGAGAGAAGAGAATGGGGCAAGTTTTAGAGGCAAGAGAGGGTTTAGCTGTTGTTCAGGTATTTGAGGGGACAACAGGATTAAGCACAAACCAAACAAAAGTAAGATTTACAGGAAAGACAGCTAAGATTGGAGTTTCAATGGAAATGTTAGGGAGAATCTTTAACGGTAGAGGAAAACCAATTGATGGAGGACCAGAAATAGTTCCTGAGAAAGAGTTAGATATTAATGGTTATCCATTGAACCCTGTTTCAAGAAAGGTTCCAAGTGATTTCATCCAAACAGGTATTTCAACAATTGATGGAATGAACACATTAGTTAGAGGGCAGAAATTACCAATATTCTCAGGTTCTGGTTTGCCACACAACCAATTAGCTGCTCAGATTGCAAGACAGGCAAAAGTTAGAGGAGAAGGAGAGAAGTTCGCGGTCGTTTTCGCAGCAATGGGTATTACATCAGAAGAGGCAAACTTCTTCATGGAAGAGTTTAGAAAGACAGGAGCTTTAGAGAGAGCTGTTGTCTTTATAAACTTAGCAAATGACCCTGCAATTGAGAGAATCTTAACACCAAGAATTGCTTTAACTGTTGCTGAATACTTAGCTTATGAGAAAGATATGCACGTTCTCGTTATCTTAACAGATATGACAAACTACTGTGAAGCATTGAGGGAAATTTCAGCAGCAAGAAACGAGGTTCCAGGAAGGAGAGGTTACCCAGGTTACATGTATACTGACTTAGCTACAATATATGAAAGAGCTGGTAGAGTTAAAGGTAGAAAAGGAACAATAACTCAAATTCCAATCTTAACAATGCCAGATGACGATATAACCCACCCAATTCCTGACTTAACTGGTTATATTACAGAGGGGCAGATTGTCTTATCAAGAGAGTTGCACAGAAAAGGTATCTATCCACCAGTTGATGTCCTTCCATCATTATCAAGATTAGCTGGAAACGGGCAAGGAGAAGGAAAAACAAGAGAAGACCACAAGAAAGTTATTAACCAGGCTTATGCTGCCTATGCAGAAGGTAGAAGTTTAAGAGATTTAGTTGCTGTCGTTGGGGAGGAGGCATTAACAGATAGAGATAGGGCATACTTAAGATTTGCAGATGAGTTTGAAGATAAGTTTGTTAGACAAGGAAAAGATGAGGACAGAAGTATAGAAGAAACTCTCGACTTGTTGTGGGAGTTGTTAGCTATATTACCAGAAGAAGAATTGAAGAGAATTGATAGAGAATTAATTGAGAAATACCATCCAAAATACAGAAAAAAATAAATTCTAAATTTTAATTTTTAAACTTTTTAAGATTTTTAATGACATTAAATTTTATTTTTATTTTTTATATTGTATTTATATATTGCAATACTTAAGTGTGAGAGTATGGGAAAATGTAGGCATAACGGTGAAGTAAGTATTTTTGGTGTAAGACCTGCGAGCTTTCCTTATTTTCCATTTCATTTAAAAGACAAAATTGGAGGTTTTGTGATATTGGATGAGCTGTGGTTAAGAAGATGGTGTGAGATTATAGAGTATCCTATGAGGATTCCTACCTTATATGTGCCTATAAAGGATTATGGTATTCCTACTGTTGAGGATATGGATTTGATTGTTGATTTTATAAAATATCATACTTCTAAGGATAGAGAGGTTGTTGTTTCGTGCATTGGTGGGCATGGAAGGACTGGAACTGTCTTAGCTGTTTGGGCTGAATTGAATGGGATTGAAAACCCAATAGAGTACGTTAGAGAGTGTTATTGTGGGTGTGCAGTTGAGACAGAAGAGCAGGAGGAGTTTGTGAGGGAGTATTTGAGGATGAGGAAGAGGATATAACTATTCTAAAATTTTTTATAATTTTTATATTAAGGTTTTATAATTGAAAATAATAAAGTGGGGAAGAAAATGAGTAAGTTAGATGTTAAAAAAAGAAATGAACTAATGGGAATTTAAAGCCCCTATATTCACAGAATACGAGGTAAGAAAAATATTAGTGAAGGATAATACTGTAATAGTAGGATGCAAGAACAATTTGGCTTATGCTTTAAATTTAAAAACAGGAAGAGACAGTGTATATTCAATAACTACAAAAGATGACATTGTGATAGTGGGATGTAGTTATGATGAAGATGTAGGTTATGCGGATGTTAAAATAAAGTTTATGCTTTTAACTTAAATAAGATAATTTAAAACTAATGTTTCCTTAATAAACATAAAATGACTGCTATCTTTTTCTCTCTTTAGCCTTCATACTCAACAGTTGCATTTTTTATATTAAACTCTTTTCCTCCAGATAGCTTTAACCTTATACTTTTACAATTTGGACAGTAGATTTCAAATTCATCTATTATCTCTGCTTCTCCTTCATATCCACAATCTAAACATTTGCATTTTGGTTTTATAAATTCAACATTAATTTTAGCATTCTCGCAGATAGTCCCTTCTGCAATAACTTCAAATGCAAATTTCAATTGCTCAACATTGATAAATGTTAGTTCTCCAACTTCTAAGTTAATTTCACTAACTTTCTTTATCTTTTTTCCTTTTTCTTCCTCTTTTTTTACGCTATTAAGTATTGCTTCAAGTATAGCTGTGGCATAGGACAATTCATGCATGGTTATCACTTATCTTCATTCAATTCAAGAGCTTCAGCAACAATTTCTTTAACTTTTTCCTCCTTATTTTTTGGAGCAAATATTTTGAAGTTGAAAACAGTCCTTATAACATCATCCCCATCTATAACTCTACACTCTCCTAAATAAGCTCTCTGCTTATCAAACCTAACATAAAATTTGTTATCCTCAACTCTTAAGTGTAAATCTTTTTTTAACTTATTTAAATTTCTCTCATCAGATTTTATCAAATCCATAATATGTTTGAATATCTTCTTAGCTTCCTTTCCTTCAACACCTACATTGATAATTTTTATTGGGTTTCCAAAGTATCCCTGTGTTTCAACAACTTCTAAATTTATTTTCTCCTCATCAACATCCTCTGGAATAAAAAACTCTATAGCCTCTAAAACCTTATCCTCATCCTCTGTAGCATGCACTATTGCACTAATTTTTATAGAATTTAGCATAGTAACACCTTTTTTGAAATTAATAAATATCTCTCCAATAAAATGAAAACATTAAAGAAATAATTAATTAACAATTAATATAAAAAAAGTTAAAACTATAAAAATTTATTTAGCTAAAACAATCTCAATTGTTGAGACATTAACTTCTCTTCCATCTGGATTCTTCACTTTGTCTGTTCCTATCTCTATTTTTTTAACTTTTATGTCTTTTATAAATCTGTTTCTTATCATCTCTGCAACATCTACTGCTTTATTGATAGCTTTTCCTCTTGCTTTTATTATCACTTCATCATTGCTTGTTAGCTGTGTAAGAACTGCTACAACGTAGTTCATCACTGGCTTCTTCCCTATTAACACTACATTATCCATGCTCCCAACCTTTCTGAGTTATCTGTTGTGGTATATTTTAGGAGCATATAGAATTAACTCCATTACCTATTTATATTTTTCATCCAATTAACAACCCTCTTTATCCCCTCTTTCAAATCAACCTCTGGTTCCCAACCCAATGACTCTGCCTTTTTTATATCCAAATAAATTCTATAAACTTCTCCTTCTCTTGGTTTGTCATATATTGCATTCCCTTTAAATCCAATTTCATTTTTTATTATATTAAATAATTTATTTACTGATGTTTCTTTTCCAGTGCCTATATTAACTGTCTCATTTTTCCAATTTAATGCCATAATATTTGCTTTTGCAACATCTCCAACATAAACAAAATCTCTTGTTTGATTCCCATCTCCAAAAATAATTGGATTTTCATTTTTTAACATCTTGTCTATAAATATACTAATAACCCCTGCCTCTCCTTTTGGGTCCTGCCTTTCTCCATAAACATTTGAGTATCTTAAAATTGCATATTCAATTCCATATAAACGGTTGTATAACTTGATATATTCCTCCCCAACATATTTGCTTAGTCCATAAGGGGATAGAGGATTTATTGGATGATTTTCATCAACTGGAAGATAATTCGGTTCTCCATACACTCCAACGGATGATGCAAATATTATTTTATTTATGTCATACTTTCTCATAAACTCCAAAATATTTGTAGTTCCTAAAACGTTGATATCTCCATCATATATTGGATTTTCAACAGAGCTTCTAACGTTTATCTGAGCTGCTTGATGGATTACAACTTCAATATCTTTAAAATTAATTTTTTTATCTAAATCCTTATCTCTTATATCTGCATTTATAAACTCTGCCTTTGGATTTATGTTATTTTTATTTCCTGTTGTTAGATTATCTAAAATAATTACATCATAATTGTTTTCAATTAGCTTATCTACAATATGGCTACCAATAAAACCTGCCCCTCCAGTAACTAATATCATTTTTTCACCAAAAATTAATAAAAAATCATAAGGAATTAGCTTAATGACTCAATTAACTTTCTTCCAGCTTCTTCCATTGATGTTTCATAAGGTATTCCATGCTCTTCCAATATTTTTCTTCCAATCTCTTCATTAGTTCCCATCATTCTAACAGCAAATTTTATATTTGGATGTTCTTTTAAAACCTCAACAATTCCTTTTGCAACTTCATCACATCTTGTAATTCCTCCTAAAATATTAATAAATATTCCCTTAACATTTTTATTCTCTAAAACTTTTCTTAAAGCTAATTTTACTGTTTCAGTATCAGCCCCTCCTCCAATATCTAAGAAGCAAGCTGGTTTTCTGCCAAGGTTATTTATAACATCCATACTTGCTAATGTTAAACCTGCCCCATTACCTATAATAGCAACATCTCCATCTAACTCAACATAGGCAAATGGCAATTTTTCTTTATTTTTGTATTCTTCAAATATCTCATAATTATGTCTAAATGCTGCATCGTCATCTAAATGGATAACAGCATCAGCAGCATAGGCATTTCCATCTTTAGTTATAACTAAAGGATTTATTTCAACCATTGTAGCATCTAACTCTTTAAAGATTTTATATAATTTATAAATAATGTCAGCAACTTTTCCAATCTCATTACTTGGCACTTTTGCCTCTTTAACTATCCACCTTGCTATATATGGAAGGAATGGTTTTTTAACATCTATATGATATTTTATAATTTTCTCTGGCTCTTTTGATGCAACTTCTTCAATATCCACTCCTCCTTCAGTTGAGAAAATAATTAGTGGTTTTTTAGCATCTCTATCAATAATAATTGATACATAATATTCCTTTTCTATTGGTAATTTCTCTTCAACTAAAATTTTTTCTACTTTTTCTCCTTTGATTTCTTTATTAAATAGTTCTTCTGCTTTCTTTATGAATTCTTCTTTATTTGATGCAAATAAAATTCCCCCTGCTTTTCCTCTTCCACCAACTAAAACCTGAGCTTTTAAAACAACATCTTTTTCAATCTCTATTCTGTTTAAATCATCTTCCTTATACACTAAAAAACTTTCTGGGACAGGGATACCATACTTTTTAAATATATTTTTAGCCTCATATTCATGTAGTTTCATTCTATCACCTTAAATAATATAAATTCTCTTTAATGCTAATTTTTAATGTAAATAGTCATATAAAAAATTTGGTGGTATAATGCAGATTCCTAAAACACATCCAAGATACGAATCTTTAATGAAGAGAGAAAAGGTAATTGAGGCATTAGATAAAGGGATTTTAGCTAAAGCTGGATTAATAGCTCATGGTAGAGGTGAGATGTTTGATTATTTAATTGGGGAAAAAACAACACCAATAGCATTAGAAGCAATAAAAGCTGCTGCTGCTATGTTAATTTTAGCTAAAAATCCAGTGATAAGTGTTAATGGAAATACAGTGGCTTTGGCAATAGATGAAGTTGTTGAATTAGCTAAGGAATTAAATGGAAAGATAGAGGTTAATTTATTTTATAGGACTAAAGAGAGAGAATTGGCTATAAAAAAAGCTTTTGAAGAAAAATTTAAAGATGATATTGAGACAGGAAAGATAAAAATCTTAGGAATTGATGATGCAAATAAACAGATTCCAAACTTGGACAGCTTGAGAGGAAAGGTTTCAGAAGAGGGGATATTTAGTGCAGATGTTGTTTTAGTCCCGTTAGAGGATGGGGATAGAGCAGAAGCTTTAGTTAATATGGGTAAAAAGGTTATAGCGATAGATTTAAATCCATTATCAAGAACTGCAAGAAAATCTACCATAACAATAGTGGATGAATTAACAAGAACTTTACCTTTATTAATCAAATATGTTAGAGAATTTAAAAATAAAGATAGAGAAGAGCTTTTAAAGATTGTAGATGGCTTTGACAACAAGAAAAATTTGAAAGAGATGATTGAGTATATAGCTGAGAGATTAAAAAATCTAAGCTTGGATGAATTATAGATTTTGGGATAAACATGAAAATAGTTTGGTGTATTACAGGGGCTGGGCATTTATTAAGAGAGAGTTTCCAAGTAATGAAAAAATTAAAGGAAGAAATTGAAGATTTGAAGGTAACTACTTTAGTTTCAAGAGCAGGGGAAGAAGTTGTGAAGATGTATGGTTTGTTTGGGGAACTATATAATATTTCCAATGGAAATTATTATGAAGAGCTAATTTTAGAGAGAGAACATCCGTATTCATCACCAATTACTGGAAGATTAAGCTTGGGAAAATATGATTACTTAATTTGTTCCCCAGCTTCTGGAAATACTGTTGCTAAGGTAGTTAATGGAATAGCTGACAGCTTAGTAACAAATGCTATTGCCCAAGCAGGAAAGGGGTTTGTTAAGTCTTTAATCGTGCCTGTTGATTATAAAGAAGGGATTGTTATAACAAAACTTCCATATTCAATAGACAAAAAGAAATGTAAGCTCTGTTTAAAATGTATAAAAGTTTGTCCAAATGGTGCTATAGTTAAGAGAGAAGATTTTGTTGAGATATCACTACCTAAATGCTTAGGATGTGGAAATTGTAAAAAAGTTTGCCCATACAATGCAATAATTGAAGGAAAAGAGGTTAAGATGAGAGTTAGAAAAATAGATGCTGAAAATACAAGAAAATTAAAAGAATTGGAAGATGTTATTGTATTAAAGCATCCTTATGAGATTTTAGAGTTTTTTAAGATTAAATAAATTATTTTTTCTTTAATTTAATAATACATGTTTCAGCTGGCTTTAAATTCATTTGATAACCTAATTTATATTTTAAAGTTTCACTTATAAATCCTATTAATAACCCACCCCAAGGACATGCTGTTCCTCCAAATTCATAGCCACAAATTCTTTTTGGACAGAGATTACATTTTGATATTTTTACAATAATTTCATCTCCTTCTTCATCTATTTCTATATTTGCAAAATTTAATTCTTTAAAAAATTTTTCAATATCTTTAATATCTTTAAATTCATAACCTTCATTCATTGCATAAATTCCCAACTCCCTTCCAGCATAAGAACCTGCCATGTTACTTAAGCTTTGAGCCCCATGTCCGGTAATTAACTTTAACCCTACAGAATATCCTATAATTACAGCTGAAGCTATAGAAGGGCATGGAGTGTTTCTTGTTCTTCTTATCTTATATAGAACCACCATATCACCTATGTAGTATTACTTATACAGGTGTATGATAAAATAAATAATTATATATATTTTTTCGGACAATATTTGGACATTTTATTGAGTTTAAGTAAAAATATTTAGAATTTGAAGAAATTTAACTGAAATAATATAATAAAATTAAATTATTTAGGAGGGGTATTAATGGAATTTATTATCAAAGCTAAAGGACATAAAAATGTCTCGGCAACTCATAAAACAACCTTGGAGATTACAAAAGAAGATTATTTAACACCAACTGGACATTGCATTATAGGAATAGAGGCAGATAAATCTATGACTGATTTTAGTGAAGAATTTAAGGAAAAGCTTAGAAATGCTAAAAAAATAATTGTAGAGATTGAAGTTGAAGGAATAAAAGACACTATAATTGGAGAGGGGCATAAAGATTTAATTTTAAATCATCCAACAGATATTGTTATTAGAAAGAGTAATTACATATGCCCAAGAACGTTAATGATTAATGCAAATAAATCAGCAAAAGATATTAATAGAGAGATAGTAAAAAAATTAAAAGAAGGGAAAGAGTTAATTTTTAAGATAATTGTCTAAAGGTGAAAAGATGAAGATAAAAGTTGGTGTCTTAGGAGCTACTGGAAGCGTGGGGCAGAGATTTGTCCAATTATTGGCAGACCACCCAATGTTTGAGTTAACAGCTTTAGCAGCATCAGAGAGAAGTGCTGGGAAAAAGTATAAAGATGCATGCTACTGGTTCCAAGATAGAGATATTCCAGAAAATATAAAAGATATGGTTGTGATTCCAACAGACCCTAAGCATGAAGCATTTGAAGATGTTGATATTGTCTTCTCAGCTCTACCTTCAGATTTAGCTAAAAAGTTTGAACCAGAATTTGCTAAGGAAGGTAAATTGGTTTTCTCTAACGCATCAGCTTATAGAATGGAAGAAGATGTTCCATTAGTAATTCCTGAAGTTAATGCAGACCACTTAGAATTGATAGAAATTCAGAGAGAAAAGAGAGGATGGGATGGGGCAATTATAACAAACCCTAACTGCTCAACAATTTGTGCTGTCATAACATTAAAACCAATAATGGATAAATTTGGCTTAGATTCAGTAATTATAACAACATTGCAGGCAGTTAGTGGAGCAGGTTATAATGGCGTTCCTTCAATGGCAATTTTAGATAATTTAATTCCATATATTAAAAATGAAGAAGAAAAAATGCAAACAGAGAGCTTAAAGCTGTTAGGAACTTTAAAAGATGGTAAGGTTGAGTTTGCTAACTTTAAATTAAGTGCTTCATGTAATAGAGTTGCAGTTATAGATGGGCATACTGAGAGCATATTTGTCAAAACAAAAGAAGGGGCTGAGCCAGAAGAGATAAAAGAGGTTATGGACAAATTTGACCCATTAAAAGACTTAAACCTTCCAACCTATGCTAAACCAATTGTTATTAGGGAAGAGATAGATAGACCACAACCAAGATTGGACAGAAATGAAGGAAATGGAATGAGTATTGTTGTTGGTAGAATCAGAAAAGACCCAATATTTGATGTTAAATACACTGCGTTAGAGCATAACACAATTAGAGGAGCTGCTGGGGCAAGTATATTAAATGCTGAATACTTTGTTAAAAAATACTTATAAATTAAAAAATCTTTTTTTATTTCCATTTCATATTTCTTAGAATTTCTTCAGCTATTTTTGCTTGAGTATATCTCAATCATATTAAGATTATATTATAAGATATAAGGTGTAAAAAATGCAACCATATTTTACTATTAAAGATTTGGTAGAATTCATTAACATTAAAGATGATGCAAAAGGCCAAATTTTTGAATTAATAGTTTGGCTAGCTTTAAGAGAAGAATTTGAATTAGAAAAATGTGAGTTATTTGATTTTAAAATTAAAGGGACTAAAACTTATATTGAATGTAAGTATAACTCATTACTCTACCCCAACAGATACAATAAAGAATATTGTCAAGTTTATGGAATACTAAAAAAATATCTTGATGGAGAGTTAGAAAGAATTTATCTTGCAACTACAAAACAAGTAAAAGTAGGAACTAAAGGACTTAAAAAATTAATTAAGAAATATAATATAAACGGGTTTAGGTTTTACATTTACGAACTCGATATTTTATATTTTGCAAAACAGGCAATAGTATCTCTACCAATACCTTCAAATATGGTAAATTATTTGATATCTCTACCTGACAACGAATTTTTAAAAGAAGCTGAGAAAATAATTCAAAGATATGAAGAAAAAATAAATAATGAAGCACTGATGATATTACGCAATATTGGATAAATATATTGACTGTATGGATAAAAGATAGGTTATTCTCTTCCCAATATCTTTTCAAACTTAACTTCAGTTGGATATTCTCCAGTTACACAAGCTAAACATAAATCTTTTCTACCTATTGCTTTAACTAATCCCTCCAATGATAAATATCCAATAGAATCTACTCCAATAGCTTTTCCTATCTCTTTTTCTGTTTTATTTGAAGCAATAAGTTCTTTTTTAGTTGCCATGTCTATACCATAATAGCAAGGAGATATAATTTTAGGACTTCCTATTCTTAGATGCACTTCCTTTGCTCCAGCCTTTCTAACCATATTTACAATCCTTCTTGAAGTAGTACCTCTAACAATACTATCATCAACTAAAACAACCCTCTTCCCTTCTAATACACTTTTTACTGGACTTAACTTTAACCTTACAGCCAACTCTCTCTCATTCTGTGAAGGTAGAATAAAAGTCCTTCCAACATATCTGTTTTTTATTAAACCTTCATAGTATGGAATCCCTGACTCTTCAGAAAACCCTAAGGCAAACGCTACACCAGAATCTGGAATTGGAGATACAACATCAGCATCTACTGGATGTTCTTTAGCCAAAATCTTTCCAATTCTTTTTCTAACCTTATAGACGCTAACCCCATCAATTGTTGAGTCAGGTCTTGCAAAATACACATACTCAAACATACATGTTGTAGCTCCATTATATATGCATGGAACATTAGCATTTACAGGATTGTATTCAGAAACATCATAATCCAATTTATGAGATATCATTTCACCATTTTTAATTTCAATAATCTCTCCTGGTTCTACATCCCTAATAAATTCAGCATCTAAGGTTGTTAATGCACAATCCTCAGATGATATGTAAATATTGCTCTCATCTCTTCCAATACACAATGGTTTAAAGCCCCATGGGTCTCTTACTGCTATTAAAGAATCATTAAACATTATTAAAAGTGAATAAGCACCTACAAGTTTTCTCAATGTATTTTTTATTGCTTCAATCTTATCAGATGTTTTTAACAACTCTCTAACTAAAAGTTGAGCTATAACTTCAGAGTCAGTTGAAGAAGTGAATATATGCCCCTTCATCTCTAATTCTCTTCTCAATTCATTTGAATTTACCAAATCTCCATTATGGGCTATAGCTATATTACCAAATGAGCTTTTAACAACAAACGGCTGGCAGTTCTCAACAGCCTTTCCTCCAGTTGTTGAATATCTTACATGTCCAATTCCAATGTATCCAAATAAGTTTTGCAATATCTCATTTTTAAAAACATCTGTAACTAATCCAATATTTTTGTAATAGTGTATATTTTTTCCATCACTTGTAGCAATTCCAGCCCCTTCCTGTCCTCTGTGTTGTAAAGCAAACAACCCATAATAAATTTTCTTAGCTACGTTTAGTTTTTCATAAGAGTAGACTCCAAATATCCCGCACATGTTAAAAACCCTTTTTAATTTTTTGTTGTTAGATTTAATCAATAAATAAAAGAATAAAAAATTAAGTAGACTAAAAAGCTAAAATTAAAACTCTATTTACTCTAATATGATGAACTTATCATTATACTTTACAACAGATTTGCCAACAACCTTATTTCCATTAACTTCTAAGCTATCAACAACTCTACCTATTATCTGAGCTGGAATATTATATTTATTTGATATCTTTATAACTTTGTCAGCATCTTCTTCATCAACAATTACACAGAATCCAATACCCATATTAAATGTTCTAAACATCTCTTCATCTGGCACATTACCTAATCTTTGAATCTCCTTAAATATTGGCAATGGTTCTGGAAGGTTATCTATATAATAAGTTACTTTATCATTCAATCTTTTAAGCTTTCTAAAGCTACCTCCAGTTATGTGGGCTAAACCTTTAACCTCTATATCTTTATCTCTAACCATCTCTAAAACTGGCTTCACATAAATTCTTGTTGGTGTTAAAAGCTCTTCAGCAACTGTTTTTCCATAAGAGAGTTTATCATAAACATCCATCTTAGCTATGTCAAAAAATACTTTCCTTGCCAATGATAACCCATTGCTATGTATTCCAGAGCTTCTTAATCCAACAATTACATCTCCTGGTTTTACATCTTTTCCAGTTATGATTTCATCTTTTTTAACTATTGCTAAAACAGTCCCCGCTAAATCAATGCCTTTAATCATGTCTGGTAATGTTGCTGTCTCTCCACCAACTATGTTTATATTAGCCTCTTTAGCTCCTTCATTTAAACCTTTTCCTATTTGCTCAGCTATCTCTTCAGTTATATGTCCAACTGCTAAGTAATCAACCAAAGCAACTGGCTCTGCTCCAATACAGATGGCATCATTTACATTCATTGCTATCATGTCTATTCCAACTGTATCAAATTTATTAGCCATTTCAGCAACTATCATCTTACTTCCAACACCATCTGTTGATAGAACTAAATAGTAATCTCCAAACTCTACTGCCCCTGCATAATGCAATCCTAACTCAGCAGGCTTTATATCAGTTCTTTTAAATGTTATCTGTGAAACTAAAGCTTTAATCACTCTATCTTCATGTGATATATCTACTCCTGCATCTTTGTAAGTAACCATAATATCTCCTCAGATTATTTTTTGCTTAAGAAACTTTATTTTTTATTTTTTTAATAAAACATTATCCCCTACATCGACACCAATATTTTCAGCAACAGGTCTGCATTTTGCCTTTAATATATAATAAACTGGCTTACCTATTCTATCTCCATATTCTGTTAAACTTTCATAATTACCCATTCCTTTGGCAATGATTAAATCAGCACTTTCAAACTCTTTCAAAAATTCTTCTGAACACTCTTCTAAAATAATCCCAATGATATCTGAGCCAGTTGTTATAACCTTAGCTATCTCATCAATTTTAGCTATCTTTGCATCTTCTAATGTTGCATCATTTAGAATTGGTTTTCCTTTAACTACTGCAACGATATCTTTATCATATTTTTTAATCTCTTCCATTAAAACCCTATCAAAAATAATCTCTCCAGCGTTATCACATATGTACAAAATCTTTTTTATATCTTTATTCTTTAAATCATTTAAAAGCTCTTTGCTATTATCTATCTTTAACTCTCCATTTAATGTATCTTCAATTAACTTTTCAATATTTATCTCTGTGCTGTAAGCCCCAAAATCTATAACGTTTCCTGCAATTGTTGCTAAAACCTTCTTTCTCAATCTCTCAAGCTCATCATCTGTATTACTCATCTCTCTAACTTTATCCAAATACTGTAAAGCTATTTTGTTTGCCTTCTCTTTCAAATTTTTATAAGGGTCGTTGTTATTACTAATTTTCTTTAAATATCTATGAACTATAGTCCCCATCCATGCCGGAACGGCATTTTCACCATAAACATCTTTAATAACTTCCATAGTGCTTTTTATTAATCTAAATTGCTCTCTCTCATCATCTGTTATTTCATTAGCAGCATCAACAACTTGTCTTATTATACAGATAGCACATTCTGGTCTTAACTTCATACTCTCACCATGAAATTTAAGAATTAGTAAGATTAGATAGTAAGATAAGTTATAAATAAATCTTCAAACTCTTAAACAATACGGCGATAAATATGATTAACCTTGAACTATTTAAAGAATTCCTATTAAATCTTATAAAGGATTATGGGTATTTTGGGATATTTTTGGTAGGATTTTCTGAGCCAATATTTCAACCATTTCCCACTGAAATATTTATTGTAGCAGGTATTTTATTAGGATTGGATTGGAAGTTAGTTTGGATTGTTTCAACAGTTGCATGCAATTTTGGGGCAGTAATTACCTATTTTCTCGCAAAAAAGTATGGGGAAAAGTTAATGTTAAAATTATTTGATGAAGAAAAAATAAGAAAAGGAACTCTTTATTTAAAAAAATGGGGAATTCTTGGCGTTATAGTTGTAAGCTTTACACCAATTCCTTTTGAGGTCATATGTTGGATTTGTGGTAGTTTTGAAATGCCATTTGAGAGATACATGATTGCGGTGTTTTTAAGTAGGTTAATTAAACATGGAATAGTTATTCTACCATTTATTTTAAAAGACCACATCCATTTTTGATTAATATCAAATATAAAAAGTTTCATAAACAGAGATTTATATAAGGAACACAAACTATGGTTTGGTGATGAATTATGTGTTTGGCAATTCCTTGTAAAGTTGTTGAGATTATAGAGGAAGATGGAGAAAAATATGCCATAGCTGAATATAAAGGAGTTAAGCAAAAGGCAAAATTAACACTTTTAGATAAAGAGGTTAAAATAGGAGATTATATATTAATCCACACTGGCTATGCTTTAGAAGTTTTAAGTGAAGAAGATGCTAAATTAAGTTTAGAAGCATGGGAAGAGTTGTTTAAAGCATTAGAAGAAATGGAACAATAAAAATAGATTTTACAGAAAAAATATATTTAAATTTTTGCTCTTTTATTCTGGTTCAACTTTTACAGCTCCTGTTGGGCAAACATCTTCACAAACTCCACAATAAGTGCAATCTTCAGGTCTTGCAACAACTACTTTATCTCCTTCAATTTCAAAAACTTCCATTGGGCAGTTATTTGCACATTCTGCACATTCAGCTCCTTTACATAAATTGTAATCTATTGTTACAGCCATTATTACCACCTCTAAAACTTAATAGTGGATTTAATTTAAAATTTAAATTATGGTTTCTATTTTAACTATAAATAGTTATCGGAAAATTGTTAAAAAAATAAAAATCTAAAACCTCCTTATATTTGGATTTACTATAGTTCTTTCTATGTTCCAAACCTCATTTAGCACATTTGAAGAGAGGGCTGCTCTTAAAAAAGGAACCTTGAAACTAACAGCTACATGTGCAAATGATGAGTTGTTTCCAAATATTACTGGATAAAGCCCTTTATCCATAATATAATTTATATAGTAATACATCTCAGTTATTGTTCCCATCTCGTATGGGAAAACTTTAACAAAATCACTTTCTTCATAAATGCTATCTGTGCATAGGAATCCATCAAATTCTACAGGCTCTTCAACCTCTAAATAGTCAATTTGAGATAAATCTTTATCTCTAACAATCTCTTTTTTAGAACTAAGTCCCAATAATATATCTAAATCTTCATCTTCTTTAATTTCATCTATCAAATTCCTAATTTTTGGAATCTCATTAAATATATCTTTGCATGTATATGCTCCATTAATATTTACAATACTATAATCTTCTGATAAAATATCTGCGAGTTTTAAATACAAATTAACTATATCCTCTATAGATTCTGCCATAACTATTGGAATTAATTCATTTTTGTCTTTATCAACCAATACACCAGAAGCTACTATTGGTAAATCAGTTGTTAAAGCCCCTCCTAAGAATTTAAATAAGGGAATATCTAAGCTGTTTGAAGCTGCTCTTGCTACGCTAATAGAGATTCCCATTGCTACAGTAGGGTTATTAACTGATGTTTCACAAATTAATGTATCGATGAAATCAATATCAGTTGCTGGATATCCAATAAGTTCTGGGGCTATGACATTCTCAACATCAGCTATTGCTTCTTCTGGATTATTAACTTCAATAATATCATAGCCAATAGAAATATTTGTCATTGTTGTAATCATTACTTTAATTTTAGCTCCTTTAAAAACTTCTTTTGCACTTATTTTTTCAATAATAACATTTGTCAATTACATCCACCTCAATTAAAAAATAATTATAATTTTATGCCTTTATTGGTCTAATTGGTTTTAATGGAACTTTTCCTTGTTTAATTTCTTCATAAGCTATTTTTAATGAGCTATCACATTTTGTTTCTATTGTTGCATAAGCTCCATTTGATATCTGCAAACTTCTTGCCCCCAATATTCTCGCAATTTCAAATTTTGTTAATTTCAACATCTCACCTCATAAAAATATATAAAAATTAAATGGTGGGGCCGCCGGGACTTGAACCCGGGTCGCACGCCCCCCAAGCGCACAGGATGTCCAGGCTACCCCACGGCCCCATAATTTTGGTAATGATTAAAAATTAAAATTTTATAAAAGCTTTTCATCATGAGCTATTATCTCATCAATAATCTCTTTTCCATCCTCACTTATTCTGTAAGAAACAAACATTCTTCTACAGCAATATTTTTTAATTCCTAAGTCATCTAAAACATCTTTTGGATTCTCCCCTTTTAAAATTCTTTCTTTATACTCTTCAAAAACCTCAGCAATAACATTACCACAAGAAAAGCATCTTATAGGAAACATCATGTTTCTCACCCAAATAAAAAGAAAAAATAATATTTTTCCAAAAATGCAATGGATTTATCTGTATGACTTTTGTCTCTTTGCTCTTGGCCCTTTTGTAGATCTACTTGGTTTGTGTGGCTCGGTTCTTCTTGCATCGCTAACTAACAATGTTCTGTCGTAAGCTAAGAACTTATCTCTCAACTCTTTGCTACCTGTAAATTCAACAATAGCTTTACCAATAGCTGTTCTTGCAGCATCCATCTGCCCCATTACTCCTCCGCCTTTAACTGTAACATCAATATCCATTTGACTGATAACTTCTTCTCCAGCTAATAAAATTGGCTCCATTAACTTCATTCTTTTATATTTAGGCTCAATTAACTCAATTGGTATTTTGTTTATTCTTATTCTTCCTTTCCCCTCTCTTGCAACTGCTCTCGCAATAGCTCTTTTTCTTTTACCAACTGTTATAACAATCTTTCCCATTTAATCACCTCAGAACTTCGCTCCTAAGTGTTTACTTAACTCAGCTAATGTTATGTATTTGGTGGTGTTTAATTTGTGGCTTATTTTTTCATCAACTGTTAAGTTTTTAGGATTTCCAACATAAACTTTGACTCTCTTAAATGCCTCTCTTCCTTTTGGTTTTTTGTATGGGAGCATTTTTCTAATTGTTCTTCTTAATATATCATCTGGTCTTCTTGGGAATTTAGGCCCAAATCTTCTTGGGTTAGCAACGTTTTTCTTCTCTCTTTCCTCTTGGTAGGTTTTTATAATCCAATCCTTGTTACCTGTTATAATAACTTTCTCAGCATTTACAATAACAATCTCTTCTCCTCTCAAAACTCTTTTTGCTACTTCTGAAGCTAATCTTCCCAATATCGCTCCTTCAGCATCTATTACTGTCATATTATCACCGTGTTTTATGCCATAATTTTAACATTTGAACCTTTTGGATTTCTTTTTATTAATTCTTCAATTGTTATTGCTTCTCCTCCAGCTTCTTTAATTAATTTCTTAGCTGTTTCTGAGAATGCAAATGCTGCGACAACAACCTTATGCTCTAATTTTCCAGCTCCTAAAACTTTACCAGGAACTAAAACGACATCTCCTTCTTTTGTGTATCTGTTTATCTTACTTAAGTTTACCTCAGCTCTTCTTCTTCTTGGTTTTGCTAACCTTCTTGCTATATCCTTCCAAATCTTTGCCTGATTTTTATAACTTTCTTGCTTTAACATCTCAATTAATTTAATTAATCTTGGATTTGTAGCTGTTATCTTTCTCATTATCTCACCGTGTTTTCCCAAACCTTTTTGTAATTATTAAGGTTTGAATAAATAATTAGAATGAAAGTTTTTATTGTTCAATTAATTCAAGCTGTTGTAAGAAACTTTCAGCTTTATTTTTTAGTATTTTGACGGCTTCTTCTAAGATTTCTTCAGCTTCCATTTGCCCAAATGTTTCAACTAAAAACTCAACTTCGTCTTCATCAATTTGTTTATAGACAGCATTACATGGTTGCCATTTTGCATGAACCTTTCCAATGCCAGGAATTGCTTCACATTCAATCTGTATTTTTTGCCCTTTTCCTAATTTAACAATTGGAATGTTTTTGAAAGCAACTTCCCCATTTTCAGATTTTAAATCTGATGAATAAACTGTACAAGGTCCCTCTTTTTCTAAAGTGAATGTTATAACTTCATTTTCTAATAATGGTTTTCCTTTAATCGGGATTAAACCCAATCTGTGTGCTAAAATCTCATCATCCATTGATGATGAGTTCTCATATATATAAACGTCCTCTATAGCATAAGTAGGGACTTCAGAAATCATTATTCTTCTAATAGCATTAGAAAATGAAATTGGGGCTTTTAAAGAAAAAATAAATTCCTCCCCAATTCTTGTCTTTTTCTTCTCTTTAATTGTAATCAAAGATTATCACCTTACTTTTTGAACCTCTTCTTAGGTGTTGTTCCATCGTGTGGAACTGGTGTGACATCTTCAATTCTTCCAATTCTTAATCCAGCTCTTGCCAAAGCTCTGATAGCAGCTTGAGCTCCAGGTCCTGGGTTTTTCTGTCCACTACCTCCTGGAGCTCTAACCTTTATGTGAATGTTTTCAATACCTCTTTCTTTTAACATCTCTGCCAATTTAAATGCTGCTTGCATTGCTGCGTAAGGTGAACCTTCATCTCTCTGGTTTCTTGTAACCATCCCACCAGAAATTCTCGCAATTGTCTCAGCTCCTGTAATGTCTGTTGCGTGGATTATTGTGTTGTTGTAGGATGAGTATATATGAACTATTCCCCATTTTTCCTTTTTTTGTTCTGCCATAGTGTTTCACCTTCATTTATTTCTGTTTTATTCTGTCTCTTGTGTCTGTGTTTCTTCTGCTACTAATCCAACAATTTTAGCTCTTTCTGGGTGGTTTTCATCATTGAATGGGGAGTTTTTAGCATAGCTGATTTTATCTTCTTCTTCGACTGTTACCATGTAGCTTGGAGCAGTTACTACTCTACCATTTACTGCTATATGTCCATGAACAATTAATTGTCTTGCTTGCCTTGGAGTTCTTGCTAATCCTTTTCTAAATACAAGTGTTTGTAATCTTCTTTCTAAGATATCTTCAACTGTTAATGATAAGACATCATCAAGTGTTGGGTTTTCAACTTTTAAAATACCATATTTTTTCAATACGTTAAATAACTGAACAGCCTCTTTAGCCCCCTGCTCTGTTCTGTCACTAATTAATCTTCTTGCCTGTCTTCTGTATTTTCTTAAAATTGTCTCTGCTTTCCAAACTTCTCTTTTTCTTCTTAAACCATACTTTCTACATAATTCTTTTTCTCTTTCAATTCTCTCTTTAATCCATGGATGGTTTGGTGTTTCGTATGTCTTTTTAAATCTTCTCCTTGGATCTCCCATATAATCACCTTTAATAATTTTTTAAATGTTATGCTAAGTGTTTTAGTTATTAATTTATTTCTTTCTTCTTGAAACTCCAACTGTTTGTCCTCTTCTGAATGTACTCTTTGTTCTCTGTCCTCTACAT
Source organism: Methanocaldococcus bathoardescens (assembly GCF_000739065.1). Lineage (GTDB taxonomy): Archaea > AGJL01 > Methanococci > Methanococcales > Methanocaldococcaceae > Methanocaldococcus > Methanocaldococcus bathoardescens. The sequence continues at coordinate 1,574,560 of NZ_CP009149.1, forward strand.
GGCAATCCAAGTTCGTGTCTAATTCCTCTATAACATCTGATTCTCTTCAATCTGTTTATATCTTCTTGTTTTATAATCATTAAGTCACTTTCAATAACGTGTTTATCTTCTCCAGTAACGTAATCTTTTCTTCTGTTAAACATCCATGATGGGATTCCAAATTTAGCAGGGTCTGCTAATATTTCTTCAATTTTCTTAACTTCTTCATCTGTTAAGTAACCGGCTAATTTGTTAGGGTCTAATTTGGCTACTCTTATAACAGCCCTTGCCATTGCCTCTCCAACACCGTAGATGTCTTGGAGAGCCATTATTAACTTCTTGTTCCCATCTAAATCTGTCCTTGAAACTCTAATTAAATACTTAAATTCAGAATTTTGCATATTCTCGGTCAAGGTTGCACCTCCATAATTCGTGTTTTATAATAAATAAAATTAAAAAATAAAAAATAAGTGGCGCGGAGGGGGGGATTTGAACCCCCGCGGGGCAAAGCCCCATGGGATCTCCAGTCCCACGCCTTGGCCGGGCTAGGCTACCTCCGCTCTAAAACGTGTTTCATCTTTTCATATATTTTTATTATACTCAACGTTATGATTAATGGTAAGTATAGTTATATATTATTTTCGGTTTTAGTGGGTTTGGATGATTTAGTTATTAATTTGATATTGAGGTATTTATATCTAATCCCTACAAATAATTTACAATGGAAGATTTAAAAATTTATGAGGATGGTGTCATTATGTCAGTAAAAGTTTCTGAATACATGACAAAAAAGGTTGTTACTGTTTCAAAGGATAATACGGTTAAAGATGTTATTAAATTGTTGAAAGAAACAGGGCATAATTCATTTCCAGTTGTAGAGAATGGAAAATTGATTGGAATTGTCTCGGTTCATGATATTGTTGGTAAGGATGATAATGAGAAGGTGGAAAATGTAATGACTAAAAGAGAGGATATGGTTGTTACAACCCCTGATGCTAATATAATGGATGTTGGAAGGATTATGTTTAGAACTGGTTTTTCAAAACTGCCAGTGGTTGATGAGGAAAATAATTTGATTGGAATTATATCAAATATGGACGTTATTAGGTCTCAGATAGAGAAAACTACACCTAAAAAATTAGAAAATATAATTAAAACTTATAAAAACTTGGGATACAATTTGAAAGTTGAGAAGGAAGAAGTTGATGTTAATAAATTAAAACCAACACAGAACAAAATCCACGCTGATGAGTTAGTAGGTAGAATGTATGAGCTAAAAAAGGGTTTGGCAGAGCCAATAATTGCAATAAAAACAAAAAGAGGAGATTATTATATATTGGTAGATGGGCATCATAGGGCGGTTGCTGCATATAAGATGGGAGTGCCAAAGTTAGATGCCTATGTTATCTACTTAGATACTGATAAAAAGCTTGGTATAGAAAAGACAGCTGAGGTTATGAATTTAAAATCATTGGAAGATGTTAAGATTGTTGATAGTGATGATGAGAATAGTGTTAAGGTAATAAAATACAACAAAAATGGTGTGTTGGGATAATTATGATAATTAGGGGAATAAAAGGGGCAAAGATAAATAATGATATTTTTAATTTAGGTTTAAAGTTTCAAATTTTAAATGCTAATTTAATAGCTACAAAGAAACATGTTTTACATGCTATAAATCAGGCAAAAACAAAAAAACCAATAGCAAGGAATTTTTGGATGGAAATTTTGGTTAGAGCTTCTGGACAGAGGCAGATACATGAGGCAATAAAGATTATTGGAGCAAAGGATGGAAATGTTTGTTTAATTTGCGAAGATGAAGAGACATTTAGAAAGGTTCATGAGTTAATTGGTGGAGAAATAGATGATTCTGTCTTAGAAATTAATGAAGAAAAAGAAAAATTGATTAGAGAAGTTTTTGATATCAAAGGTTTTGGAAATGTTGTTGAAAGAGTTTTAGAAAAGATAGCTTTGATTGAGTTAAAGAAAGAGTAAAGGTGGAAATATGAGGGTTATTGATGGTGGAGTTGTAGCTCCAAAGGGTTTTAAAGCTAATGGGTATAAAGAGGGCAAATATGGAGTGGCAATAATTATCTCTGAAAAAGAGGCAGTTGGAGCTGGAACATTCACAACAAACAAAGTTGTAGCTCATCCAGTAATTTTATCAAGAGAATTAATAAAAAATAAAGATAAATTTAGAGCAATAGTTGCAAATAGTGGAAACGCTAACTGTTTTACAAAAAATGGTATGGAAGATGCTAAAGAGATGCAAAAATTAGTGGCAGAGCTTTTTAATATCAATGAAAATGAGGTTTTAGTAGCTTCAACTGGAGTTATTGGAAGAAAAATGGATATGAACATTATAAAAGATAGAATAAATAAGGTTTATAATTTAATAAAAGAAGGAAACAGCTCAATAAATGCCGCTAAGGCAATAATGACAACTGATACAAAACCAAAAGAAATAGCTGTGGAGTTTGAGGTTAATGGAAAGACAGTTAGAGTTGGAGGGATAGCAAAAGGGGCAGGGATGATAGCCCCAAATATGTTACATGCCACTATGCTTTGTTTCATAACAACAGATATTGAGATTGATAAAAAGAGCTTAACAAATATCTTGCAAAAAGTTGTAGATAAAACATTCAACAACATATCCGTTGATGGAGACACTTCAACAAATGATACTGTCTTTATTTTAGCTAATGGATTAAGTGGAGTTAAGTATGAGGAATGTAGGGAAGAGTTTGAAAATGCTTTATTATATGTTTGCAGAGAACTTGCTAAGATGATTGTTAAGGATGGGGAAGGAGCAACAAAGTTTATGGAGGTTGTTGTTAAAGGAGCTAAAACTGAGGAGGATGCAGTTAAAGCATCAAAAGCAATTGTTAATTCTTTATTAGTTAAAACTGCTGTGTTTGGAGGAGACCCAAATTGGGGGAGGATTGTTGCGGCAGTTGGATACAGTGGAGCTGATTTCAATCCAGATATTGTTGATGTTATATTGAGTAATTATGAAGATGAGGTTTATTTGGTTAAAGATGGAATTCCATTAGCTGATGAAGGAACTGAAGAGTTAAAAAAAGCAGAAGAGATTATGAAAAGTGATGAAATAAAGATAGTTGTTGATTTAAAAATGGGAGAGTTTGAAAACGTTTGTTATGGATGTGATTTGAGCTATGAGTATGTTAGAATAAACGCTGAATATACTACTTAAATTATTTTTTTATTTTTTTTAGGGGATTTTTATGCCATTAGCTGATAAGCCAATAGATTTATCAGAAAATGATTATTTAGGAACTAAAGAAAAGGCAGAGATTATAAAGGACTTTATTAAACATCCAGATAATAGGAAATATTTGAGAGAGAATAATATGATAGTTCTTTATGGCAATTGGGGAAGTGGAAAGAGTAGTGTTATTAGATATATTCACAATGAGTTAAATAAAGAGAAAAATTTTATCAGCATAATTTTTGATGCATGGCTTTATGAGAAAGATAATAATTTGCCTTATTCGTTGTTGGAGTTTATTTTAGATGAGTTAAAAAATAGTGATAAGTTTAAGCATAAAATTAAATTGATAACAATGAAAGATGAACTTTTAAAAATAGGTTTTGATGTTTTTGCTGGAGTTTTAAAAGGATTTTCTGCAAGTTTCCCATTACTTGGATTACAATATAATCCAAAAGATGTGATAGAACACTTTGAAAAAATGAACGAAATAAAATCTCATTATAAAGAAATTAATGAACTTATAGATGGATTTAAGAAAATCTCAAAGATGCTTGAGGATAAAACGCTTGTTGTATTTATTGATGAACTTGATAGATGTGAGCCAGAACATATTTTAGATTTGTTAGCATCAATTAAGCTATTTTTTGCTTATGGTGAGAATATTATTTATTTTGTAGCTGTTGATAAAGAAGCAGTTTCTAAAGCAATTAAAACAAAATATGGAGATGTCATAAAAGCAGAAGAGTATTTAGAAAAGATTTTTAATATTTCATTTAGCATGCCAAAATATTTTGAATTAAAGGAGTTTGTTAAGCAATATGACTTCTTTAATGACGATGAAATTGCTGAAAAGCTTGAAAAATTCTTTAAAGCCATTAATTTCACAAATCCAAGGCATTTAAAAAAGGTTTTAAATAAATATGAACTTCTTACAAGAATTAAAAATTTGGGATTGGACAAAAATAACTTAATTCCAGAAATAATAAGAATTGAAAATGGAGAAAGAAAAGGATATTTATTTGATACAGTCTTTGTTTTGTATTTTATAATCCTTTATGAAATTTATCCTGAAAAATATTTGGAAGTTAAGCGGTATAAATATAGAGTCAAAAATTTAAGAGTTAGTTATGCTGAAAATAATATAATACACAAACAATCTGAATTTATGTATAATATTCTTTTTAGTGAACTTCAAAATCCAAATATAAAAAATATTATGGTTGAGACTCAGTTTATAGAGTATGTTATTATATTTGAAGATATAATGAAAGTTCTACAAAATATGAATAATTCCAATAACAAAGAAGAGTTTAATAAAATTGTAAAAATTATTTCTGTCTTTTTATCATGTGTAGGGGATGATGATATTGATGAAAATAATGCCAATTTTGTTAAAAGATTTGCAAAAGCAGGAATCACAGTAGATTTTTGGGAATACATTAAAAACTACTACAAAGATTTAATAGAAAATGATTACAAAAATGATTATCCATTTACAAACCTCTTTAAAATGGTAGAAACCTACTTATAAAATCTTTTATCTAAATATATAAATATTCTTTATCAATAAAAAAAGAAAGGTAAAGAATTTACTTGATTGGAACGAACATTGAGCTTCTTGTAGCTCCCATACCAGGAGCTCCGTGCTGAACTGGTTTTCTTGTTAATGAGAACTCTCCTAAGTAATGCCCAATCATTTCTGGAGTTACTTTAACTTCAACGAACTCTTTTCCGTTGTAGACACCAAAGGTTAATCCAACCATATCTGGTGTGATAACGAAATCTCTACAGTGTGTTCTTATAATTCTTGGTTCTTTACCTTTATTTAATAATCTTCTTGCTTTTTTAATTTTCATAGCTAATTTTTTCTGTTGTGGGGTTAAACCTCTCAATAATGTTCTTCTCTGTCTTGCAGGCAACAACTTTGCAAACTCTCTTAAAGGCATTTGTTGAAGCTCTTCTAATGTATATCCTCTGTATCTAAACTCTATCTTTTTTGAAATTACTTGTTTTTTCTTTTTAATTCTTCTTCTCCTTGCAGATGCCATATTTAGTCACCTTAAGTTATTTGTGTTTTGTTTAACTAAAAATATAAAAATTTAATAGATAAAAGATTATTTCCTGACTCCAGTTCTTCTTGCAGCAATATGTCCAACCTTTCTTCCTGGTGGCATTCTTCTTGAAACAGTTGTTGGTTTTCCGGTGTGCTGGTGTCTACCTCCACCGAATGGGTGGTCAACAGCGTTCATTGCAACTCCTCTAACTCTTGGCCACTTAATAGCTTTAGCTTTCATAGCATGATACTTCTTACCTGCCTTAACGAATGGTTTTTCTTTTCTACCTCCACCAGCAACAACCCCAATTGTAGCTCTACACATTGAGTGTAAAGCTTTAATGTGTCCAGATGGTAATTTGACATAAGTTCTGTCTCCATCGTGTGTTAATATGTGAGCGTAGCAACCTCCTGCTCTAACTAATTTTCCTCCATCTCCTGGGATTGTTTCTATGTTGAAGACAGGAATCCCTTCAGGAATAGCTCCTAATGGCAAGATGTTTCCTGGTTTTATTTCAGCAGCAACACCACACTCTATAATATCTCCAACTTTTACACCTTCTGGAACAACTAACAATCCTTCTTCTCCTGTTTCGTATTCAACTTTTGCAACTGGAGCACTTCTTCCTGGGTCGTGTAATATATCGACAATTTTACCTAAAACTTTTCCTTTCTTCTCTAATTCGTCAAATCTTCTGTATTTTGCCTCTCCCCTTCTTTTGTGTGAAGGGCAAGTGTAGGTTGGTGTTCCCCTACCTCTTCTTTGAGAGATTAATCTTTTTCCCATCTTCACCACCACGTATGATAGATTTTTATATATAGTGTTTCAATTATTTAAAAATTTATTTATTAGTAGATTCCTAAACTTGCAGCTATTTTACTTGCATCATATCCTTTTTTCAACTTAACGTAAGCTTTCTTTTCCCCTTTTGGTGTTATTAATGTATTTACTTTCTCAACTTCAACATCAAACAACTCTTTCATAGCTCTCTTTATATCTTCTTTTGTAGCTCTTCTATCAACATAAAATACTAATTTGTTTTCTTCTTCAATCATTCTAACAGTTTTTTCTGTAACAACTGGCATTTTTATTACATCAAAGGCATCCATTTTTATCCCCTTGTTTCTACCTTTTTATTTATTCAAATCTCTCTTTTAATTTCTCTAATGCACTTTCAGTCCATACAGTTAATCTTCCAGCAACTCCCCCAGGAGCTAAGTGTATAATTCCTAAATCTTTAGCAGTTATAACATCAACTCCTGGTAAGTTTCTTGAAGCTAATATAGCGTTGCATTTATCTCCAACAACAACTAAGACACTTTTTGGTTTTTTGTATCTTCTTCCTCTCATCTTACCTTTTCCAGCTCTAATCTTAATTCCATTCTTAGCTCTTATAACATCACTACTGATTCCTAATTTTTCAAATACTGCAAATACATCTTTTGTTTTTTGCAACTCTTCAAATGAGCTTTCAACAACTATTGGTAAGTTTTCGTTCTCGAAGATATGTCCTCTCTCTTTAACTAATTCAGGGTTTGCTGTAGCAGCAATAGCACTTTTTATTGCCTTTATTCTTTCTTTTTTATTTACTCTTTCCCATAATATTTTCTCAACTTTTGGTGGGTGTGCTCTTCTTCCACCAACTGCTTGAGGGACAAAGGCTGCCCATCCTTGTGGTGTTCTTATAACTCTTGCTCTACCATGCCCTTTACCAATACATTTTGCAGAAGTTCTCTTCCCTGCCATTGGGTCTGAACCTTTTGGCTGCAACCTTGCTGTAAATGCAGATAAGAATGCTCTTTTAATTAAATCTGGTCTGTATTCTTCTTCAAATACTGCTGGTAAGTCAATTTCTTTAACTGCCTCTCCATTTAAATTGTAAACAACTGCCTTCATTATTATCCACCTTCTCTCTCAATTATTTTAAAGTGTTTTTGTGTTTATTTCCCTTGCTTTGATGTTGTACTTATGTATGTTATTTCAGGCACTTTGATTAATGGCTCGTATGGTCTTATAGCTCTTCTCAATACTATCAATCTTTTTGCAGGTCCTTGAACTGAACCTTTCAATATAACGTAGTTGTTTCTTATAACTCCATAGTGTAAGAATCCTCCTTTTGGAGTTATTTCATCTCCATTGTTTCCAATCTTTAATATTCTCTTGTTGTATTCTGTTCTTTGGTGGTATCCCATTTGTCCAGGCATTGGAACACTCCACATAACCATCTTTGGTTGCCATGGCCCAATAGAACCAACGTGTCTTCCAACCCCTTTTCTTGCGTGCTTACCAAATTGTATCTTAACTCCCCATCTTTTAACTTGCCCTTGGAATCCTTTACCTTTTGTTACTCCAATTGTGTCAACTAACTCTCCTTCTTGGAAGACATCTGTAATGTTTAACTGCTTACCTAAAATCTCTTTAGCGTAGTTTAATCTTTCTTCAATATCTTTTCCTCCAATTCTAATTTCTAAGATTTCTGGTTTTTTCTTTGGAAGGCATGTTAATTTTGGATTTGTGTGGACTAAAACTCTAACTTCTTCAATTTTGTCTTTTAACGCTTCTAAATCTTCAACTGTCTTTCTATCTTCTTTCTTTGGTAATTTGATTTTTCTTTCTAATTCTTTGTCTAAGTTGTCTGCCCAAACTTCTGTTAATGTTGTTAAGTAGTTTCTCTCATTTCTTCCATAAACTCTTATAGCACATACATTAATTGGTGGAGCTTCTAATATTGTGATTGGTGTAAATATCTCTTGTCCAGCATTTGGACTTTTTGGGTTATCTTCCTTAATAAATGCATGGCTCATTCCTGCTTTATATACAGGGAATGCTTGTAATCTTACTGTCTCTTCTTCTGGCCAGCTTCTAATTCTTGGAACTGGTCTTTTTGCTCTTTTTCTTGGACTGAATGCCAATGAACCTCTTCTTGGTCTGTTAATATTTAACCCCATAATCTAACCTCCAGCACATTTATTGATATCTTTAAAATTTTTTATTGAGTGTTTTGTTTGATTAATATCTAAATAGCTTTTTATTTTGCAAACCTGTCATTGCCCTACCCGGGCTTTTCAGGTTTGCATTGTAGGACTTTCGCAGTTTATATATTAAATTTGGAACTTAGATGCCAAAGGCATCATTATTTAATAACAGATTTCTTCCTGCGAAAGTCCTACACATTGAGGTATAAATTAATAACGGATTAGTGTAATAAAAGAAAAGGAGTGTATAAACAAATACTAACAAATGGGTATATAAAATTTTTGGTGATATTATGGACGAGCTAAATTATTTAATAAACTACCTTGCAAATAAAGATAGTGTTAGAGAAGAAATTTTAAAGCTGTCAAGGGAAATAACAAGAGATTGTGCAATGTTAATTAGAAAAATTCATAAATCAGACGATAAAGATGAATTTAAAGATAAATTAAATGAAATATCAGAAAAAATTAAAAGGTTAAATAGCTTAGCAACATTTCCAGAGTTTGTTGGGTATTTAGCAACCCCTCAACAGGAATTTGTTGAGGCATTATCTTTATACATGATAAAGTTTGATAATAAGATTCCAAGTTTCAAAGAGCTTGATTTTATTAAAGAAGAGAACTATATTTTGGGTTTGGCTGATGTTATTGGAGAGTTGAGGAGAGAGGTATTAGAGGCAATGAAAAATGATAATTTAGCAGAGGTTGAAAGATATTTCAAATTTATGGAAGGTATATATGAATTCTTGATGAACTTTGATTATTATCATGTTGTGGATAATTTGAGAAGGAAGCAGGACATTAGTAGGGGAATCTTAGAAAAAACTCATGGAGACATTGTGACATTTATTGAAAATCTTAAGCTTAGAGAACATTTAAAAAGAGTTCAGGAGTAGCTATTCAATAGGGAATCTTAACAACCCTGCTATCCCTCCCAATGCTTTTAATTGCTTTCCAGCATCATGTTCAGAGGAAACGATAACCACATTTCCACCCATCTCTTCAGTAGTATCTATTATTTTTTCTATTTCATGATTTCTTACTAAACTATCTGAAACTAATAATGTGTCTATAGCTGAGTATTCTAAAGCTTTTTTTACCTCGTCAATACCATAAACTGCTAATCCTTTTTTAGCTATCTCTTCTAAAAGTTTTTCAATTAGCTGTGTTTCTTTTGCAACTCTTGACTCGGCATATATTCTATTAATAATACCTCTTTTGATAACTTCATTTAATCCGGCTCTTGATGTTGTTGATATGCTCTCAACTACAATCTTATTTTTAAGCTCAGGATATTGGGAAGAGATGAAGTTATAGAAGCTGTTTTTTGCAAATCCAGGGCCTGCAACCAAAATATTATCAACATTATACTCTGACAAAACCTTCGCTATCTCATGATAATACTCTTTTTTGAGCTCTTCATTAATCTTGTAATCTAATTTTTTTGAAGTGTGAGATTTTATTGAGCAAATTTCTTTTATGCTGTAGTCTCTAACTTCAAAGATATCTGCTTCTTCGTCATCCATAACAACAACTAAAACCTTCGGTCTTTTAGATGATTCAATAGCTTCCTTTATTCTCTCTAATTGCCATTTTTTCCAATTTTTTTCAATTGAAAGCTCGTCAAATGGTTTAATTTCAATTGTATGATGGCTTCCGAGAGGAACATCATCCGGACCGTGAATTATAGTCCCTAAAATTCTAACTCTTTTTGTGTTTTCATCAAATTCTACGTTTTTTACTTCAATCCCTAAGAACATCTTTCTCTTAGCTCCCCTATCTGCCCTAATGACATCTCCTTTATCTTGCACTCTTCTCTCAGTAACTGCAAATACCTTATTACCTTCTTCAATAATGTTATATAAAACCCACAAATCATCTAAATTTTCAGGCATAAGCTTAATAATTTGTTTTTGCGGAATTTCTTCAATAATTTTCATTGATTATCCCTCCGTTTCTAAGAGGCATTACCGAGCGAAGCGAGGTGATGCATCCGTTTTGGTCAAGGTTTTACTAAAAGGTTGTTGATGGAATTTCTTCTATAACCTTCATTTAGCTCCCTCCAACATCTAAGTCCCCATTTTCAAGGATGTATATTTTAAATTTCTTTTTAACTGTTCTTTTTTCTATAAATTCTGAAGCATTTTCTTTTATAAGTTCAATGAGTTCTAAAGTATTGTATTTTACTTTTATATCTTCTTCATCAGCTTTTTTAAATACGATATCTGGAATATCTAAAACATCAGTTCCTTCTTCAATTTCAATAGATAGAGGGGCCATTATCCTGTTATAGATTTTTATTGTATTATATGCCTTTTTTATATTCTCTCTTGCCCTCTTTTCAATCATACTTATGTTTGCTCTACTCGTCCCAAACATCTTTGCTATTTCTTCTTGAGTTAAACCTTTCTTCCTCAATTTTAGAACCTTAATTTGGGTATCTGTTAAGAATGAGTCCTCAACCATATTCAACACCACACACCTGTTTAATTTCTATGTAATTTTCTATAATTAACTTTATATAACATTCCTTGATATAAATTACAATTGGTGAAATCATGGATTTAGAAGAACAAAAGAAAGCAGTGATTGAAAAATTAATTAGGGAGGGGTATATAAAAAGTAAAAGGGTTATTGATGCTCTATTAAAAGTTCCAAGGGAAGAATTTGTTCCTGAACATTTGAAGAAATATGCTTATGTTGATTCACCATTAGATATTGGTTATGGACAAACTATTTCTGCAATCCACATGGTTGGAATGATGAGTGAGCTTTTGGATTTAAAGCCAGGAATGAAGGTCTTAGAGATTGGAACTGGATGTGGATATCACGCAGCAGTAACTGCTGAAATCGTGGGGGAGGATGGTTTAGTTGTTAGTATTGAAAGAATTCCAGAATTGGCTGAAAAAGCAGAGAAAACTTTAAGGAAATTGGGTTATGATAATGTTATTGTAATAGTGGGGGATGGAAGTTTAGGTTATGAACCATTAGCCCCTTATGATAGAATATATACCACTGCAGCAGGTCCAAAAATTCCAGAGCCATTAATAAAGCAGTTGAAAGATGGAGGAAAATTGCTAATGCCTGTTGGTAGATACTTACAAAAATTGGTTTTAGCTGAAAAGAGAGGAGATGAAGTAATAATAAAGGATTGTGGGGCAGTAGCATTTGTTCCTTTAATTGGTAAAGAAGGATTTTACGATTAATGGTAAAATTCAGGTTTTTGGAAATCATTCTGGGTAATATAAATTGTATAAGTTGGAAATGCAAAATCAATCCCTTCTTTATAAAATTCCTGTTTTATCTTTAAATTTATATCATTTAAGACATTTAAAAAGTGGTCAAATCCTTCATTTTTAATAAAATATTCAACTCTAAAGTTTAAAGACCAATCCCCATATTCAGTAAAATGCACCCTTATAGGTTCTACTGTTGAAGGATGAGACTTAATTATATCTAATAAAATATCCCTTGCTTTAATTAATTTTTCTGGAGGGGTGTCATAGGTTAAACCAATAGTCATTAAAACCCTTCTCTTTTTTCTTTTTGATAAGTTTTCTATTTTTTGAGACAATAAATCTCTATTTGGGGCTACAACTAAAGTATCATCAAATGTCCTTATTTTTGTGCTTCTAATTCCTATTTCTTCAACTATCCCCCAAATATCATCCCCTTTAATTTTTATTTCATCCCCTATTTTAAATGGTCTATCAAATGCCAATATAATCCCAGCAATTAAATTTTCAATTGTCTCTTTTGATGCCATTGCTAATGCTAAACCACCAATCCCCAGACCAGCAATTAATGATGTGATATCATATCCTAAATTTCCAAGAGTGAATATTATAGCAAAAGAGAAAATGATTATTGTTGTTATCTGCTGTAGCGGTTTTATAATACTACTTGCTACATTTGAACCAAATCTATTAACCATTGATATTAAATATTTCTCAATAAAAGTATTGATTAACCTATTTATTAAATAGGTGATAAAGAAAATAGATACAACCATAAACCCTTCATCTAATATAACATATATCTTTTCTGGAAGAGGTAATACTTTAAAAGCTAAATACATACCAAGAAGAACAATACCAACAGAGATTGGCATTTTTAGAACATATAGATAGTTTTTTACAGTTTTAAGTTTATCATTCTCATTAGAAATTATAATATCTATTATCTTCTTTACTAACGCTGAAATAACAACTGAAGAGATAATTATTATTAACGCTATTATGTGGTTGTTTGATATTATGTCCATAACAACCCACCCAGTTAAGTTTTTGTAGAATGAAATGGTTTTAATCTAAAAACACAAATAATAATTTTTATTGATATAATTGATTTATTAATCTGTGGTGAAACAATGCTTTGGAAAGATGTTTGTGAGATATTTAATAAAATTGAAAAAACTACAAAAAGATTAGAAAAGAGGGATTACTTTATAAAATTAATTGACATGGTTAAAGAGAAAGGTAAGCCAGAGGATTTAAAAAAGATTTGTTATATGGCTATAGGAAGAGTTTATCCAGAATATGATGAGAGAGAATTAGGAATTGGAGAAAAACTTTTAATAAATGCGGTTACTTCCATAGGTATTAACAAAGATGAGCTATTAGAAAAAATTAAAGAAACAGGGGATATAGGGTTAGCTATAGAGCAATTAAAATCAAAAATTAAACAGGCATCTCTATTATTTCAGCCATTGACTGTTGATGAGGTTTATGAAACTTTAAAGAGGGTTGGAGAGATAGAAGGAGAGGGTTCTCAAAAGAAAAAGTTGAGATTAATAAGTAGTTTATTTCTTAGAGCTTCACCAATAGAGTGTAGATATTTGGCAAGGTTAATTTTGGAAGATATGAGAATAGGGATGAACGTCCCAACAATATTGGATTCACTATCAGTTTATTTTAATGTCCCAAAAGAAAAATTGGAGAAGATATATGCTATAACCAATGATATTGGGCTTCTATCTGAGAAATTACTAATGGGAGATTTGGAAAATGATGAGTTAAAATTAAAATTATTTAGACCAATAAAGCCAATGTTGGCTCAGCTGACTCCTTCAATTGAAGAGGCGTTGTTAGAGATGGGTAAAGCTCAATTTGAAACAAAATATGATGGAGCAAGAGTGCAGATACACAAAGATGGGGATAAGGTTAAGATTTATAGCAGGAGATTAGAGGATGTTACAAATGCCCTTCCAGAGATTGTTGAGGCAGTTAAAAAAATTGATGTAGATAAGTTAATTGTTGAAGGGGAGTGTGTAGCTATTGATAAAGAGACAGGAAAACCAAGACCATTCCAAGATATACTTAGAAGGTTTAGGAGGAAGTATGATATTGGAAAGATGATGAAAGAAATAAATTTGAGGGTTTATTTATTTGATATTCTTTATAAAGATGGGGTATCATTTATAGATGAAGAGTTTGAAAAGAGGAGGAAAGTTTTAGAAGATATTGTTGGTTATGAGAATGATTGGAGAACTGAAAGAGAAAGGATAGAGGAAGAGCTTAAGTCAGATAAAATAATTGATATATCTTATAAATTGGTTACAAACAATACAGAAGAAGCGAGAGAGTTTTACAATTGGAGTTTATCTATTGGGCATGAAGGAGTTATGATTAAAAACTTAAAAGCCCCTTACACCCCAGGAAGTAGAGTTAGGACTATGTATAAATTTAAACCAACCTTAGAAAGTTTAGATGTGGTGATTACAAAAGCAAAAAGAGGAATGGGGAAGAGAAAGGATTGGTATGGTTCATTTGAAATATGTGTTAGAGATGATGAGGGCAATCTATACCCTGTTGGGCATGTAGGAACTGGATTAACTGAAAGTGATTTGGAAATGTTGAAGGAGGAGATTGATAAAATAATTATTAGAGATTTAGGTGAAGAGGTTGAAGTAGAGCCAAAAATAGTTATTGAAGTTGCTTATGAAGAGATTCAAAAATCTGATAAATATCCTTGTGGCTATGCTTTGAGATTCCCAAGAGTTGTGAGGTTTAGATTTGATAAAGGAAAAGATGATATAAACACTATAGAAGATGTTGAAAGAATATATGAAATCCAAAGGGGGAGGAAATAATCTCAATTGCACGTAATATTTATTTTTAAATCAAAAGTTTGATTTTAATACTTATTTTATGTTTGGTTAATTTGAATTGAGGTGATGCAAAAATGGAGATTTTTGGAAATAATATATATAATATAATTATTTTTATTGCTATAACTTTGTTGGGTGTTTTTATTGGAAGAATTGTAGATAGGATAGTTAAAAATTATCTTAAAAAAATTATAAACAAAACAAAAACAAAACTTGATGATATAATATTAGATGCCATAGATTTGCCAATTATTGTGTTAGTAGTGACAATGTTCTTCTATTTTGGGTTGAAGTTTTTAATCCTACCAGATTATATATCTAATCTAATAGATGAGGCAGTAAAAGTTGTTGTTGTTCTCTCAGCCACTTACTTTGCAGTTAAGTTTATAGATGGAATATTTGAACACTACTTAATCCCATTAACTGAAAAAACAGAAACAGAGCTTGATGAGCATATAGTAAAGCCATTAAAAAAGGTTGTAAAAATACTAACTATAATTCTTGGGGTATTAACCGCCCTAAGTTCTGTTGGTTATGATATCACTGCATTGTTGGCTGGTTTGGGGGTTGGGGGTTTAGCTGTAGCATTAGCCATGCAAGATACTATAAAAAACTTCATTGCTGGGATTTTAATATTGATTGATAAGCCATTTAGCTTAGGACACTGGGTTAAGGTTGGAAATGTTGAGGGAATTGTTGAAGAAATTGGTATTAGAAGTACAAGAATTAGAACCTTTGATTATACATTAATAACAATTCCAAATTCAGAACTGTTAGATTCAGCTATTGAGAATTTAACAGTTAGAGATAGGAGAAGAGTTTTAATGACTATTGGATTAACTTATGATACACCAGTAGAGAAAATTAAAAAAGCCAAGGAGATAATAAAAGAAATTGTTGAGAATCATCCAGCTACTCTTCCCCCTTATAGAGTTCATTTTAAGGAATATGGAGATTGGTCTCTAAATTTGAGAGTTGAATATTTTGTTAGAAATATGGGTTTTGATTACTTTTTAAATGCTGTTGATGATATAAACTTAAAAATAAAAGAAGAATTTGAGAAGGAAGGAATAGAAATGGCGTTCCCAACTTATACGGTTTATTTGGAGAAAGATGATAATTAAATTTTTTAATTATAAAATATCAATGCATCCTAAATAATCTCTTAATTTTATCTATAAAGCTTTCTTTCCTTATTGTTTTAATTTCTTCTTCAACATAAATAGGAACTCCTGCTATTATTGAAGCTAATTTCATATAGGCATGAGAAGCTGGAGAGTTTGGTCTGTATTCAATAACACTCATCTTTTTTAATGCTCCTGCTCTAACACTTTCATCTTCTGGAACTTCTACTAAAACTTTACCTTTTATTAACATCTCTATCTCATCCTTTCCCATTTCTCCAAAGTCCCTACCAACTCTATTTAACACAATTCCCATTAATGGTGTTCCAGCCATTTCAGCACTTTCTTTTAATCTAACAGCGTCAATAATTGAGAACATCTCTGGGGTAACAACAAGTAAAAGCTTATCAGCAACAGCAAGATGTGTAGCCATCTCCCTATTTAACCCAGCCGGAGCATCTATAATTACATAATCAAAATCGTCAGCTACCTCATTAATAACATCTGGAAGCAAATCAATATCTGATTTCTTATAACCTTCTAAAGATAGGCTTGTTGGTAATACATATACACCAGTTTTATGTTTGTAAATTGTATCCCTAACATCAGCTTCTCCACTTAAAACTTCATGTAAAGATGGTTTTTTCTTTTCCATATTAAATAGAATTCCCAAATTAGCCATTGATATGTCTCCATCAACAGCTAAAACTTTTTTTCCTAATTTAGAGAGAGCTACTGCCAAAGATGCAGAGGTTGTGGTTTTTCCAACACCTCCTTTACCAGAAGCTATGGTAATAATCATAGATATCACATTTGATTCCTGTTATAGTTTTTTACAAAATGTCTTGAAATGGATAAGGCACATAATGAACGCCTTCCTTTAGGAAGGCGTTCAAATCTTCCTTATGAATTTTAATAAGTTTTGTAAAAAACTATAATTTTCACT
This sequence comes from Methanocaldococcus bathoardescens, assembly GCF_000739065.1. Taxonomy (GTDB): domain Archaea; phylum AGJL01; class Methanococci; order Methanococcales; family Methanocaldococcaceae; genus Methanocaldococcus; species Methanocaldococcus bathoardescens. Next base: position 1,590,979 of record NZ_CP009149.1, read on the forward strand.
GTTTAGCAACACTTATAAAATAAATTTTAAATTTTGTAATATTCATTATAAGTAGTGTTTTTTATAATTTAGTGTTCTACTTCTTAATGTTCATCCTCTATATATACGAAAATTTTTCGAAGACCTTCACAAAAAATGAAAATAACCGAAAAGTTTAAATAAAGGGTTTTATAACAATATCTATTGAAAATCCATTATGAGGTGGTATTATGGCTGAGCTTCCAGTTGCACCATTTGAAAGAATCTTGAAAAAAGCTGGAGCAGAGAGAGTTAGCAGAGCAGCTGCAGAATACTTAGCAGAAGCAGTTGAAGAAATCGCATTAGAAATTGCAAAAGAAGCAGTTGAGTTAGCTAAGCACGCAAAGAGAAAAACAGTAAAAGTTGAAGACATAAAATTAGCTTTAAAGAAATAAATCCTCAATTTTTACTTTTAATTTTTTATTTTATCATTTGGCTGATTTTTCTATTATTTTAATTTATATTTATCTACTTGCATATTTACTTATTTAAATGGTGGAAGCATGCATAAAAGGATTAAAGATGTAAAATATGCAGTAGTTACTGTAAGTGATAGTAGATATAATGATTTAATTAAAGGAAAAGAAGTGGATGATAAATCTGGAAATCTATTAAAAGAGGAATTAAATGCTGAAATATATACAATAATCCCTGACAACAAAAATATGATTAAAGGAATAGTTGAGCATATAGTTGAATCTTTTGATGTAGATTGTATTGTTTTTACAGGAGGCACAGGAATAGCTGAGAGAGATGTTACTGTTGAAGCTTTAAAGGAAATTATTGAAAAAGAGTTGGATGGGTTTAAAATTATATTTCAAAAGTTGAGTTATGAGGAAGTTGGATTTTCAGTTATGCTATCAAGAGCTATGGCTGGAATCTATAAAGGAAAAATTATATATGCACTTCCTGGTTCAGTAAATGCATGTAAAACAGCATTAAAAATAATTAAAGAAGAAACAGGACATATATTAGGGCATTTAAGAGAGGGGTAAGATGAAGTTTTTATTAATTTCTTCAAATAAAGATTTAGCAAGTAAAAACATAGCTAATCATATAAAAGAGTATTTTGATGTTTTTGAGACAGATAAGGAGCTTTTGGCATTAACAGATGCTGATTTAAAGAAGGCAGATTACTATATATTTTTATCAAAGCATAGAAGTATGGCTAATAAACCATCCCTAACCGTTCATACACCTGGAAACTTAACTGAAAATAATGATTTTGGAGGAAATCCTAAGGAAATCTGCCCATGTGATGCTGTTTTAAACACTCTTTTGTTAAAAAACATTTACAAAAATTACAAAAGCTATTATGGAAATAGTAAAATTAAAGAATTTGATGTCTCTTTTGAAGTGGTTCATCACTCACCAACTGATTTAAAAGCTCCAACGGTATTTGTTGAAATTGGAAGTAGTGAGAAAGAATGGGTTTTAAAAGAGGCTGGAGAAATAATTGCTAAATCAGTTTTAGAGACAATAGATGCAATAAAAACCAAAAATTATGAAAAGAAAATAAGAGCCATTGGCTTTGGTGGAGGGCATTATGCTCCAAAATTTACAAAACTTGCTTTAGAGGATAAATATTATTTTGGCTACTTAGTTCCAAAATATGCTTCAGTTTCTGAGGAAGTTTTAAATCAACTTATCAATAAGATGGAAGTAGATAAAGCTCTTATTGATTGGAAAGGGTGTAGAGGAGAGGATAGAAGGAAGTATATTGAATTTTTTGAAAAGGAAGGAATTGAATGGGAAAGAGTTTAATATTAGGACTTTCGCACTTTATATATTTCAAAGGTATTTAGATGCCAAAGGCATCAATATTCAATAAAACATTTATTCCTGCGAAAGTCCTAATAATGTTTCAATATTCTTTTTTTCTAAAAGATTGGAGGGGAATTAAATGGGAAAAAATTTGAGAGACTTACTTTTAGCATTTAAAAATGGAGAAATTGGATTGGATGAAATTGAAAAACAAATAAAACTTAACTATTTTGAAGAAATTGAAGATAAATTAAAATTAGATATTAATAGGCAGTTTAGGACTGGAGTTCCAGAGGTTGTTTATGGTAAAGGGAAAGATGTAGAGGAAATAATTAGAGCTACATTAAAACTTGCAGAAAAAAATGGCATTGCCTTGGCAACCAAAATAGAGGATATAGAAAAACTTAGTGACGAAATTAGAAAGTATGATTTAAAAAACTACCATATAAAAATTAATAAAAAAGCTAAAACATTAATAATAAAAAATAAAAACTATGAAATTAAAAAAATAGGTAAAGTGGGTATATTAACAGCAGGAACTTCAGATATTCCAATAGCAGAAGAGGCAAAAGATACTTTGGAAGTAATGGGGGTTGAAGCTATAACATCTTATGATGTAGGAATTGCAGGTATTCATAGACTATTTCCTGCTCTAAAAAGAATGATTGAAGAAGATGTTTGTTGTATCATTGTTGTTGCTGGTATGGAAGGTGCTCTGCCTTCAGTTGTTGCATCTATGGTTGATATTCCAGTTATAGGTGTGCCAACATCAACATCTTACGGGATAAAAATAACCCCTCTGCTAACAATGTTACATACATGCTCTCCGGGAATAGCAGTTGTTAATATTGATAATGGATTTGGAGCAGGAGTGTTTGCAGGATTAATAGCTAAAAAGATACATAAATAGATGTGAATATTTATATTATTACTTTAATAAGTTAATAATAACTTTAGGACTTTCACAGGAATAAAAAAATTTTTTATTTGGCATAATGATGCCTTTGGATCAAAGTTCCAAATTTAATATATAAACTGCGAAAGTCCTAAACTTGGTATCATGTGATAGCATAAAGATGAATGAGGGAAATTATGATAAAAGTTGTGGAAGGGGAATTAATAAAAACATTAACTGATGGAAAACTGGAGGATATTGTAACAGAATTGGGGACAGGATATATCCTTATTTTACTTAAAGACAATAATAAACTACATGAGGGTTGTATATTTGTTGAAGATGGAGAAATCGTTGGATATTTTTATACTGACAATGAATCAACTGAAATTTGTGGAAATGCTGAAAAAGTTCTTGAATTGCTGAATCATGAAAATAAGATTATAGAACTTTATAGATATGACAAAGATAAGTTAAATTTAATGAAATGGCTATATCCGGAAATATTTGTAATAAAGAAAACTGAAAAAAGAGAAAGTAAGGAAGAAAAGAAAACAGAAGAAAGTGGTGAGGAAAAATACCTAAACATAAAGTTGAATATCCCATTAGATGTTCCTATTGCAGTGAATGTGAAAGATTTTGAGGCATATCTGAATGATAATAAATATATTGTTATAAATGTATATAGAAAAATATCTGGAATGTTTGAAAACGGTTATATCATATATAAAGGAAAAACTCCTATAGCAGCGGCTTATGAATGCAATTATGGAGTTTTACTTGGGGAAGATGCATATAAAAAGATAGAGCAGATGTTAAATGATGAAAATACAGTTATTGATGTGTATGAATATGATGAAAAGAAGTTAAATGTTTTATTGGATGTATATCCGGAGATGAAGATTGAAGATGAAAAGAAAGAAATTAAAAAAGAAATAGATAGAGTAGATAGAACAGATAGTGTTTCTATATCTGAAACTAATGATGTTTTAGGCAAAGTTGGAGAGGAAGAAGTTGAGTTATCAAGAGAAGAGCTACTAAAAAAATTAGGGTTAACAGAACCAGATGAGGAATGGGTAGAAACGATATTAGAAGATTTTATTAGACCTAGTGATGAGGAACTACAAGAATTGAAGAAAAAAATAGAAAGAGAAATAATTGAAAATGTTAAAAATATTGATGGTGTTGATGATGTTAAGCCAGATATAAATGTTAAATGGGAAAATGGAAGATACTTTATATTTGGAGATGTTAATGTAAAAAGAAAGAGAATTTTGGGGATTATTAAAAAAGATGTAGAACCCTCAATCGTTAAATTTGAAATTGATAAGGTAATTAAGAAAAATATTTCAAAGTATACGTCAAGAATATCAATTAATATTGAGTAATAAATTTTGATAACAACATAGGAAGAGGTTTAACTATGGATGAGGGAATATTATTTTTAATTTTATTTATATTGGGGGTGGCTATTGGAGTTGGGATTTATTACTATAGGGAGAAAGAAAAAAAGAAAACGTATAAGCTTATTGAAATGGAAATTATTGAAAACCTTAAAGAATTAAAACCTTACGTGGCCCCAGATGAAAGTAAGGAATATACAAAGGAGTTTGATTTGGTGGAAGTAGCCCTCTCTTACGATATAGAAGATATTATTGTTGTTAATGATGAAGGTTTGGTTATTGCATCTACGTTAAAGGATGCGGATAATGTTGGAGCTATCGGACTTGGAATATTTGAATATATTAAAAAATTCCATGACAATGTTAAAAAGATTATAATACAGAGAGATGAGGAATACATCCATATATATCCGTTAAAACTTCATGGTGAAAATTTATACGTTATTATAGAATCAAAAATTATGCTTGAAGTTGTAGAAGAGAGAGAAATTCTTAGAAGAATATATGATGTTCTTAAAAAGTATTTTGCAAATGTTGAAACTATAGAAAAAGAAATCCCTGAAGAGGGGCAATCAATATTAAATGTTTAAACTTTTAAATTGGTAGTATTGTTCCCTTAACTGGAACAAAAGTTGGGATTTTCAAAGTTTTCCAGATAGTCATTGCAAATGATAGTGATTGATACCTCTCCCCATGCATGACTATTGCCTTTTCTGGCTTAGGAATCTTTTTTATATATCTTACTAAGGAGTTGTAATCTCCATGAGCTGAAAACTCTATTTTAACAACTTTCCCTCTTACAGGGATTTTATTTTTAAATGGCTGGATTTCTTTAGCTCCTTCTTCTAATTCCCTTCCTAATGTTCCCTCTGCCTGATAACCAGTTAATATTAGCTTATTTTTTGGATCTTTTAATAATTTTAGATATTTTAATACAGGCCCTCCTTGAACCATTCCTGAAGTTGAGACAATAATACATGGTTCTTTATTAAACACTAAATTCTCATCTGCTTTTTTTACTTCACCAAATGGATTAATCCTATTCTCAACCATATTTTTTATTTTTGGATTTAGCCAATTTATATAACTCATATAAACAGCAGTAGCATGAATTAAAGAACCATCAGTATATATTGGCACTTCCTTTAAATTCCCACTTCTCATATAGTTGTTTATAATCAGCAGTATTTCTTGAGCCCTACCAATAGCAAAAACTGGAATTATTACTTTTCCTCCATTTTCTATTGTCTCTGCTATCTCATCAATTAACTGCTTTTCTAATGTTTTCCTTGCTGGCTTTATATCTAACGGAGAGCCGTAGGTAGATTCTATAATTAGGACATCAATCTCATCGATATCTGTATCTGCTGGAAGTAGAGTTCTTGAAACTCCTTCATTTATATCTCCAGTGTAGAAAATTTTTTTTCCATCTGCCTCTAAGTATATGGAAGCACTTCCCAATATGTGCCCTGCATTGTAGAATTTGAATTTTATATCATCAGTAATCTGCTTCTCTTCGTAATAATTTAAACATTCAATACTTTCCATTGCCTGCTGAATATCTTTTTCTTCATAAGCTTTTGTTAAATTTAAAGTATCTCTCCAAGTTATAAACATTAAATCAGCTGTTGGATGTGTGCAATAAATCTTTTTAAATTTATAGAATGGGATAGCTCCACAGTGGTCAAGATGGGCATGAGAGATAATAACTGCATCTATTGCCTTATCATCTACTTTAGGAATCTCACCAGAATCTGGAGTCATACCACAATCTAACAACACCCTTCCTTTCTGCGTTTCTACTTCAACACAACTCATCCCAATTTGCTGACAACCACCATGAAATTTTAATAAAACCATAGCCACCATCCCAAAAATTATATATATTTTTTTTAATAAATCCTATTTACCCTAAGGCAAAAGAATAAGAAACCAATTTACTAAAAATTAAATTAACTAATAAAACTAAAAAATGTCATTGGCTAATAAGTGGAGGAGAATTTGTTACTCAACTAAATAGGGCAAAGCTTCTGTGGACTTATAAAGCATCTATTTTATTATTTTTAAATCTTACTATAAAAGGCATTGGTGAAGATAATGGAACATAGGCATGTCATTTCCGCATTAGTTTTAAACAAACCTGGTGTCTTACAGAGGATTTCAGGATTATTTACAAGGAGAGGGTTTAATATTTCAAGTATTACAGTTGGAATAACAGAGAATCCACAAATTTCAAGGGTTACAATAGTTGTTAATGGTGATGATAAGATATTAGAGCAGGTTATCAAACAACTCAACAAATTAATTGATGTTATAAAGGTTAGTGAGTTAGAGGAAAAGAAATCTGTTCAGAGAGAACTCTGCCTAATAAAAATATATGCACCAACAGAGAGTGCTAAATCTCAAGTTATTCAATACACAAGCATATTTAGAGGAAATGTTGTTGATTTAAGCCCTGAATCTTTAATTGTTGAAATAACAGGTAGTGAAGATAAGATAAATGCATTTATTGAGTTAGTTAAACCATTAGGAATTAAGGAAATGGCAAGAACTGGAATAACTGCATTAGCAAGAGGACCTAAGGTCTTAAAGCCAAAGAGCTAATGTTATTTTTAATATTTTGAATTTAATACCTATTACAAAATTTAGAACTTTACTAAAAATAGATATTTTATTGGGTGAAAACATGGATGATGTTAAAATGAAATGTGGGTTGGAGATACACGTTCAAATTGATACAAAATCAAAATTGTTCTGTAATTGTTCAACAAACTATTTAGATGCTGAACCAAACACAAATGTTTGTCCGGTTTGCTTAGGTTTGCCTGGAGCAAAGCCATTTCCACCAAATAAAAAGGCAGTAGAAGTTGCTATAATGGTAGCAAAGATGCTTGGCTGTAAGATAGTTGTTGATAAAGATATATACTTCCAAAGAAAGCATTATGATTATCCTGATTTACCAAGCGGTTATCAGAGAACTTCAACCCCTATTGGAATAGATGGAGAGTTTATGGGTATTGGAATTGCTGAAGTTCACTTAGAAGAAGACCCTGGGCAATACAACCCAAGCTTGGGTATTGTAGATTATAACAGAAGTGGAACACCATTAATTGAGATTGTTACAAAGCCAGATATAAAAAGCCCAGAAGAAGCGAGAGAGTTTTTAAAACAATTAATGACCTTATTTAGATACCTTGGCTGTTTGAGAGGAGAAGGGACAATGAGGGCTGATGTAAACATTTCCATTGAATATATGGGGGTTCAGGGGAATAGAGTTGAGGTTAAAAACATTAATTCAATTAAAGGAGTTTATAAAGTTCTAAAATATGAAGTAATTAGGCAGAAGAATATTATTAAGAGAGGAGGGGAAATTAAGAGGGAAACAAGAGCATTCTTAGAGAGTCAGATGATAACCAAGGCAATGAGAAGTAAAGAGACAGCTGAAGATTACAGATACATTCCAGACCCAGACATTCAGCCAATAGTTATCTCTGAAGAGTGGGTTAAGGAAATAGAGGAAAAGATGCCAGAAACACCATTAGCTAAGAAAAAGAGGTTTATTGAAGAATATGGTATAGATGAAGAAGATGCTAAGGTATTAGTTTCTGACTTAGATATGGCTGAGATGTTTGAAGAAGTTGTTAAATCTTTAGGAGTTAATGAAGAGAACGTTGATTTGGCAGTTACATGGATTAGAAATGAGTTAAGAAGGTCTTTACAGTATCACAAAGTAGATTTATATGAAAGTGGAGTTAAAGCAGAGCATATAGTAGAGTTAATAAAACTAATTAAAGAAGGAGTTATATCTCAAAAAATAGCTAAAGAGATTGTAGATTTGTTGGTTATAAATAGAGGAAGTAAGATGCCAAAACAGATAGTTGAAGAGCTTGGATTAACAGTAATTAAAGATGAAGATGCTTTAGTTAAAGCGGTTGAAGAGGCTATTAAAAACAATCCAAAAGCAGTTAATGATTATCTAAGTGGTAAGAAAGAGGCGTTGAACTTCTTAATGGGACAAGTAATGAGATTAACAAGAGGAAGGGCAGAGCCAAAGAGAGTTATTGAGTTATTGAAAGAGAGATTGGATAAATAATTTTTGTTATTTTCTTTTTTTAATAATTTTTAATAATTATTTTTTAGGTGATAATATGGCAGACCTTGATAGAAAATTAATTGAGATTTTAGATATTTTATCTAAATCAAAAGAACCAGTAGGGGCTAAGATTATAGCTAAAGAACTTAATAAAAGAGGTTATAAAATTGGAGAAAGGGCTGTGAGATATCATTTAAAGTTATTGGACGGAATGAAATTAACAAAAAAAGTAGGATATGCTGGGAGAGTTATAACTGAGAGGGGTTTAGAAGAGTTAGAGAAGGCAAATATATCTTATAGATTGGGAAGTATTTACTCAAATATATTGGAAAAGACAATATCTGCCAACTACAGGTTTGGTTATGTAGTTATCAATAGATGCCAGGTTTATGCTGACTTTAATGATGTTTTAAAAATTATTAAAAGTGTCTATGAATCTGGCTTGGCTGTTGGAGATAGAGTTGGAGTTATGGATAGAGAAAAATTTGTGGAGATAAATACCCTCTGCTCACTAAACTTTGATAATGTATTATTACAAAATGGAATTTTCCCACTTCATGTGTGTGCTGGAATTGTTAAGTATGAAGATGGAAAGCCAGTAGAATTTAAAGAAATCATAAAATATAAATCCACATCAATAGACCCATTGAGAGCATTCATTGAAAAGAAAGAAACTGATGTTATGGGAATTATAGAGAATGGAGAGGGTTATTTACCAGCAAACTTTAGATGCTTTGGAGTTGAGTTTTTGGAAAGATTTAAAAGTATTTTAGAGAAGGATGAATTAAAATGTATTATTAGTTATGGAACAGAGAATGTTCTTGGGTTGGATGTTGGAGATGATAAAGTTGGAGTAGCTTTGATTGGAGGTTTAACACCAATAGCCCCATTTGTTGAAAACAACTATTATGTAGAAATATCTCCAATGTCATCAATTGTTAGATTGGAATCTCTACACAAAGTTAAAAAGAATCCAAGAGACATTGTGACGAAGAAGGCAAATATAAGGATAAAAACTGCATTATCAAAAATGTTCAATGCAATGGCAAAGGTAACTTATGATATAGATGAAGGAGATGGGGATGTTGTAGTAAATACTGCATTTATTGATAAAAAGTATATTGATGAGGCATTGGATTTATTAAAAGAAGCATATAAAAAAGGTTTAGGAATATCTGATAGATTTGGAATTGTTGAAGAAGGCAATAAAATAAAAATTCAAACAGTCTGTGCAGTAACCTTGGATGGAATATTTTTAAGAAATTCAGTCCCTGTAATTCCAAGGTATGGAGGGGTATTAGAAATTACTGAAGATAAGGAGAGATTTATTGATATAATTGGTTATGATGGTTCATCATTAGATCCACATGAGGTTTTCTTTAATTCTGTTGATTGTGAAAAAACATTTTTAGCAGGATTTAGAGAAGTGCATAGAGTTGCAAGAGAAAAATTAGAAGAAGTTTTAAAGAGATTAGATTGGAATGGTATTAAAACTATAGGAGAACCAAACAATGAGCTTTATGGTATTAATGTAAATAAAGATATGTGTGGAGTTGTAACAATAGGCGGAATAAATCCGTTAGTATTGTTAAAAGAGAATGAAATACCAATTGAGTTAAGAGCTATGCATGAAGTTGTTAAATTTTCAGATTTAAAGAGTTATGAAGATATTTAAATTCAATATTTTTTACATATTTTTAAAAGCTAATTTTATTGATTCAGTAATAGCGTTGATAATATAGTTGTCATCAATTCTTTCAGCATCTTTTGATGTTAAGTCAATCCTTAAACTTTTACTTGCCCCAGGCATACCAGCTACAGTTATGGTTATAATTCTATACCCTTCTAACAAGTTAAATCCAATCTCAACAAGTTTTTTGATATTTATCTCATCATTTCTATGAACTCTCTTTATCACAAATCCTGTTGGTGTTTTTTCATATACAATCTCTATATTCTCATCAACTTCTTTAAGTTCTTTATTTAATTGTTCAATCTTAGATAAATCAAAGTTTTTAGCTCTTTCAAATGCATTTTTGATTCTTTTTAAGTCAAAGTTTTTTAAAGCTCTATATATACCAGCTAATAATGGTGGTTGTGCTTCTAAACCAAACTTGGTTCCTTCAATATATATTCTATTAACAAGTTCCTTTTTTCCAGCTAATAACCCTCCTCTCGGACCCTCCATAAGTTTATCTGTGCTTGTAACTACTAAATCAGCCCCTAACTTTAATGCAGGCGGTTGGTTAAATAGCAACCTAATTCTTGCTCCAGAAGCATCATCAACAAAAACAATAGCTCCTTTATTCTTAGCCATATCAATAACTTTTTTAAAGCTTTCAAGTTCAATAACTTTTAAATCCATTGTAGAGCCTGTGATAATAACCAAAGTATCTTTATCTATTTTATTTAAAATTTCGTTCACATTATCAGATTCAAAATACTCAGCGTTAATTATTTTGCAACTTCTCTCTATTGATGGATGTCCTGGCAGTTCTGGTAGATAATGGATAACTTTTTTTGGTTTTAATGCTAATATGGTAGCTAAAATTGCAGATGAAGTTCTATTAAAAGCAACACATTTATCATCTTCACTTCCACCTAAATGTTTGAGACCATATTCATTAACCTTTTCTGTAAAATAAGATGCTCCAATATATGTATTTAGTAAATCTTTATCTTTATCTTCTATCAAAAATCCTCCGGATAATCCACTTAGGTCATATAATGCATTTCTACCATTTTTATTCAATATTTCTAAAATAATTTTTCTTGCTTTTTCTAATCTTAAAAGCTCTTCATAATCGGAGAGCATTAAATCACCAATATTATGTTTGTAATCAAAAATATGAAAAGGTGTTGCTTCTGTTAGAAAGCAATGCATTTGAGTATTACAATAAGACGAAGCTCTAAGTTGTGAAGGTATTAATCACCCAAACACGAGATTCATAAAAATTTTATAGACTATTATAAAAATATTTTGAAAAATAATAATGGTTTATCCAGCTCCACATGCATCTCCTAAATCTATATCTGTCAATTTTCCTTCTTCTAATTCTTCTTTTTCTAATTTTCTAACGACTTCGTCAATATCGTCTTTTCTTTCTGTCATCTTTGATTTATCAATGACCCTCAATAAGTGAGGTCTATACATTAAATTGTTATCTAATACAACCCAAACATCGCCATTTTCATCCTTTCTTATATCTACAACTCTTCCTTTTGTTCCTGTATTGATATAAACTACATAATCTCCAACTTTAATGTCAATTTCATCCATGTATCCCACACTCTAAATATTTTACAATAAATGTCTCTTATAGCATGTATTAATAATTTATTCAAATAATTGTTCTAATCCTAAAAACATTACATACAACAACTTCTCACTATAGGATGCACTCGAAGGATGCGTCCCCAATCCGAAGGGGTTGGGGCTGAGGCAAGCCCACGACTGGTGGTGAAACCCCACAGCAACCAGCCGCAAGAAAGGTTTATCCTTTCTTGCGACCGTACTCCTACTTAATTCCGGTTGATCCTGCCGGAGGCCACTGCTATCGGGGTCCGACTAAGCCATGCGAGTCAAGGGGCTCCCTTCGGGGAGCACCGGCGCACGGCTCAGTAACACGTGGCTAACCTACCCTCGGGTGGGGGATAACCTCGGGAAACTGAGGCTAATCCCCCATAGGGGAGGAGGTCTGGAATGATCCCTCCCCGAAAGGCGTAAGCCGCCCGAGGATGGGGCTGCGGCGGATTAGGTAGTTGGTGGGGTAACGGCCCACCAAGCCTACGATCCGTACGGGCCCTGAGAGGGGGAGCCCGGAGATGGACACTGAGACACGGGTCCAGGCCCTACGGGGCGCAGCAGGCGCGAAACCTCCGCAATGCGCGAAAGCGCGACGGGGGGACCCCGAGTGCCCACGCTCTGCGTGGGCTTTTCCGGAGTGTAAACAGCTCCGGGAATAAGGGCTGGGCAAGTCCGGTGCCAGCAGCCGCGGTAATACCGGCGGCCCGAGTGGTGGCCACTGTTATTGGGCCTAAAGCGTCCGTAGCCGGCCCGGTAAGTCTCTGCTTAAATCCTGCGGCTCAACCGCAGGGCTGGCAGAGATACTGCCGGGCTTGGGACCGGGAGAGGCCGGGGGTACCCCAGGGGTAGCGGTGAAATGCGTTGATCCCTGGGGGACCACCTGTGGCGAAGGCGCCCGGCTGGAACGGGTCCGACGGTGAGGGACGAAGGCCGGGGGAGCAAACCGGATTAGATACCCGGGTAGTCCCGGCTGTAAACTCTGCGGACTAGGTGTCGCGTCGGCTTCGGGCCGACGCGGTGCCAAAGGGAAGCCGTTAAGTCCGCCGCCTGGGGAGTACGGTCGCAAGACTGAAACTTAAAGGAATTGGCGGGGGAGCACTACAACGGGTGGAGCCTGCGGTTTAATTGGATTCAACGCCGGGCATCTTACCAGGGGCGACGGCAGGATGAAGGCCAGGTTGACGACCTTGCCAGACGCGCCGAGAGGTGGTGCATGGCCGTCGTCAGCTCGTACCGTGAGGCGTCCTGTTAAGTCAGGTAACGAGCGAGACCCGTGCCCCATGTTGCTACCCTCCCCTCCGGGGGAGGGGCACTCATGGGGGACCGCCGGCGCTAAGCCGGAGGAAGGTGCGGGCAACGACAGGTCCGCATGCCCCGAATCCCCTGGGCTACACGCGGGCTACAATGGCCGGGACAATGGGACGCGACCCCGAAAGGGGGAGCGAATCCCCTAAACCCGGTCGTAGTCCGGATCGAGGGCTGTAACTCGCCCTCGTGAAGCCGGAATCCGTAGTAATCGCGCCTCACCATGGCGCGGTGAATGCGTCCCTGCTCCTTGCACACACCGCCCGTCACGCCACCCGAGTTGAGCCCAAGTGAGGCCCTGTCCGTAAGGGCAGGGTCGAACTTGGGTTCAGCGAGGGGGGCGAAGTCGTAACAAGGTAGCCGTAGGGGAACCTGCGGCTGGATCACCTCCTGAGAAAAAAGCGCTGGTTGCTGTGGGGCACCAAACCAGTCGTGGGCTTGCCTCATAGGGAAAGTGGGCCCGTAGCTCAGCTGGGAGAGCGCCGGCCTTGCAAGCCGGAGGCCGTGGGTTCAAATCCCACCGGGTCCACTATATATGCAACCTGCAACTCTAAAGAGTTGCAGGTGAAGGGCCTGAAAAACATGAGGGCCATGCATAGGCTTCCACATCCCGGTGAAATCTGGATACTCTGCCGGGCCACCAGCCCACCTGGTGGATGGCTCGGCTCGGGGCGCCGAGGAAGGGCGTGGCAAGCTGCGATAAGCCCGGGGGAGGCGCAGGCAGCCGTAGAACCCGGGATCCCCGAATGGGACTTCCTGCCCCATTTGGGGCGCTCCCGTTAGGGAGCGGGAACGCGGGGAAAAGAAGCATCCGAGTACCCGCAGGAAAAGAAACCAACAGGGATGCCGGGAGTAGGGGCGACCGAAACCGGCACAGGGCAAACCGAATCCCTGCCCGTAAGGGTAGGGAGATGTGGAGTTGCAGGGCCCCCAATATAGACCCCCACTGGGAAGCCGAAGTCCCCTGGAATGGGGCGCCATAGAGGGTGAAAGCCCCGTAGGCGTAACCAGTTGGGGGTCTTGGGGTGTCCCTGAGTACCGCGCGTTGGATATCGCGCGGGAAGCTGGGAGACATTAGGCTTCCAACCCTAAATACGTCCCGAGACCGATAGCGAACTAGTACCGTGAGGGAAAGCTGAAAAGCACCCCTTGCGGGGGGTGAAAAGAGCCTGAAACCAGGTGGGCACGGAATGGCACGGCCCGAAAGGTAACCACCCCGAAGGAAACTCCCGCGAGGGAGGAGTACGAGGGGTGGCATGCCGGGGTCGTGCCGTCCGTTTCGAAAAACGGGCCGGGGAGTGTACGGGTGTGGCGAGCCTAAGGGGTTCAACCCCGGAGGCGTAGGGAAACCGACATGCCCGCAGCCCTTATGGGCGAGGGGCGGGGTCTTAATGGGCCCGGAGTCACACCCGTACGACCCGAAACCGGGCGATCTAGGCCGGGGTAGGGTGAAGCCCCTCACCAGAGGGGTGGAGGCCCGCAGGGGTGTTACCGCGCAAAGTGCTCCTCTGACCCCGGTCTAGGGGTGAAAAGCCAATCGAGCCCGGAGATAGCTGGTTCCCCCCGAAATAACTCGCAGGTTAGCCGGGGGTTAGGTAGATGGCGGGGTAGAGCCACGGATAGGGTGTTTAGGGGGCGAAAGCCCTCGGCACCCTGTCAAACTCCGAACCCGTCATCGCCGTAGCCCCCGAGTGAGGGCATACGGGTAAGCCGTATGTCCGAGAGGGGAACAACCCGGACCCGGGTTAAGGCCCCTAAGTGCCGGCTAAGTGTAAATGAGAAGGGAGTCCCTGGCCTAAGACAGCGGGGAGGTTGGCTTAGAAGCAGCCATCCTTTAAAGAGTGCGTAACAGCTCACCCGTCGAGGTCAGGGGCCCCGAAGATAACGGGGGCTAAGCCGGCCGCCGAGACCCGGGGGGGCCGAAAGGCCATCCGGTAGGGGGGCGTCCCGCGGGGGTAGAAGCTCGGCCGTGAGGTCGGGTGGACCCCGTGGGAACGAGAATCCCGGCAGTAGTAACAGCAAAGTGGGGTGAGAATCCCCACCGCCGAAGGGGCCAGGTTTCCACAGCAACGGTCGTCAGCTGTGGGTTAGCCGGTCCTAACCCTCGGGGTAATTCCCTCGAGGGGAAAGGGAAGCGGGTTAATATTCCCGCGCCACCGGGGTACGTGCGGCAACGCAAGGCCAGCTCCTGACGCTTCGGGGTAGGCCGACCACCCCCGTCGGGGTGGCCAAGCGCATAAGCCCGGGGAGTGCCGTAATGGCGAGAACCGGGCAAAAGCGTGATGGGCCCTCCGTTAGGAGGGTTCGGCTGAGCCCTGGAGCCCGTGAAAAGGGAGCTGGCAAGGATCCCCGGTGACCGTACCCAGAACCGACACAGGTGCCCCTAGGCGAGTATCCTAAGGCGTGTCGGGAGAATCCGGCCCAGGGAAGTCGGCAAATTGGCCCCGTAACTTCGGGAGAAGGGGTGCCTGCGGTCTTCTCTAAATGAGGGGACCGCAGGTCGCAGTGGCCAGGGGGGTCCGACTGTTTAATAAAAACACAGGTCTTGGCTAGCCCGTAAGGGTGTGTACCAAGGCCGACGCCTGCCCAGTGCCGGTACGTGAAACCCGGGTACAACCGGGCGAAGCGCCGGTAAACGGCGGGGGTAACTATAACCCTCTTAAGGTAGCGAAATTCCTTGTCGGGTAAGTTCCGACCTGCATGAATGGCGTAACGAGACCCCCACTGTCCCGGGCCGGAACCCGGTGAACCTACCATTCCGGTGCAAAGGCCGGAGACCCCCAGTGGGAAGCGAAGACCCCGTGGAGCTTTACTGCAGCCTGTCGTTGGGGCATGGCCGTGGGTGCACAGCGTAGGTGGGAGCCGTCGAAGCCACCCCTCCGGGGGTGGTGGAGGCGCCCATGGGACACCACCCACCCATGGCCATGTCCCTAACCCCGCAAAGGGGGACACCGGCAGGTGGGCAGTTTGGCTGGGGCGGCACCCCCCTGAAAAGGCATCAGGGGGGCCCAAAGGTCGGCTCAGGCGGGTCAGAACTCCGCCGTGGAGTGCAAGGGCAAAAGCCGGCCTGACTTGGTCGGTAACAGAGGCCGACCAAGAGGCGAAAGCCGGGCCTAGCGAACCCCTGTGCCTCACCGATGGGGGCCAGGGATAACAGAAAAGCTACCCCGGGGATAACAGAGTTGTCGCGGGCAAGAGCCCATATCGACCCCGCGGCTTGCTACATCGATGTCGGTTCTTCCCATCCTGGGCCTGCAGCAGGGCCCAAGGGTGGGGCTGTTCGCCCATTAAAGGGGATCGTGAGCTGGGTTTAAACCGTCGTGAGACAGGTTGGTTGCTATCTGCTGGGGGTGTTGGCCGCCTGAGGGGAAGGTGGCTCTAGTACGAGAGGAACGAGCCGCCGGCGCCTCTGGTCTACCGGTTGTCCGACAGGGCATTGCCGGGCAGCTACGCGCTAAGGGATAAGGGCTGAAGGCATCTAAGCCCGAAACCCTCCCCGAAAATAGGCGGCCAGTCCCTTCGGGGACGAGGGCTCCCGTAGAAGACGGGGTTGATAGGCC
The DNA here is from genome assembly GCF_000739065.1 of Methanocaldococcus bathoardescens. GTDB lineage: Archaea > AGJL01 > Methanococci > Methanococcales > Methanocaldococcaceae > Methanocaldococcus > Methanocaldococcus bathoardescens. The sequence continues at coordinate 1,607,324 of NZ_CP009149.1, forward strand.
GGGGGTGTAAGCGCCGAGGCCTTCGGGCCGAGGCGTTCAGCCCGCCGGTACTAATCGTCCGAGGGCCCGGCAGGGTATCCAGACACTAAGCGGATGTGGAAGCCTATGCATGGCCTTAAAAAGCTTGGGAATATTATGGTTGGAGTGTATAAATGTGAAGTCGTTATTTTATTTTATCACATTATATTTGTTAATTTAAATATATAAATAAAAATTAAAAATAAAAAAATTAT